>NZ_DBMCYK010000001.1:0-274244 GCF_056978975.1 Candidatus Limimorpha avicola | reverse complement strand
ACTCGCGATGGACACCCTTGCTATTGGCTGTATGATTCCCGCTATTAGGGCTCATTGGGGACTTGCACCCGTTAGCTAATACTCATGCCGAGCATACAAAACAAAAAACGCCGGAAATAAATTCCGACGTTTTTTATTATCACCATATAAGGTTAATCAGAGTCCTAATTTACTTTTCACATCCGGTGTAATATCGATAGCATCGTCACCTATGTAAACCACCGCGCCCACTGATTTGTCAAGAACGTAAGTAAAACCTTTCTCCTTACCAACAGCATTGACGGCATTTTGAATTTTCTCGATAACAGGAGTCAGAAGTTCAATTCTTTTTTCTTCAAAAGACACCTCGGCATTATTTTGGAACTCTTGGATTCTGCCTTGAAGGTCCAATATTTCTTTTTCTTTTGATTGACGAACAAGATTGGACATTGTGTTAACATTAGCCTCATAATCTTTCATCTTATTTTGATATTCAGTTGCCATAGCCTGCAACTCCGTCTGTAATTCACCATAATAAATCTGTAAATCTTGTTCAACTTTTGTTCTTTCAGGCATAACAGACATAACATCAGCTGAATCCACATAACCAATTTTCATATTCTGAGCACTAAGGCAAAGATTAAAACCCAATGCTAAAACAAAGAAGAATAATACTTTAATTTTTTTCATTTTTAATTATTTTACAATTGTTACTAACAACTAATACAGTGCAAAGGTACATAAATTTCGTTAACGACGAAACTTTTATCAATTATTTTTTATCGCCTGTATTATTGCCAGCACCAAAACCGGAAGATTTCTTACGATCTTCTCGACGTACGGTCTGCATCACATTACCTATTTCATCGAGTACATCATCGCTAATATCGTTTTTCTCATTACAATACAACATTGTCGTACCGGATGCCTTATCAAACACAAAGGCATAATTTTTAACTAATGCTATCTGATTTATAGCATTATACACTTTTTCCTGAATAGGTTGAATAAGTTCCATTCGTTTAGTAAACAGCATACCGTCAGGACCAAAATACTGCATTTGCAAAGCCTTTGCCTCTTGTTCCTTAGCCACTATAGCCTCTTCTTTTCTTCTTTTCTGGTCTTCAGAAAGCAGCACCGATTCAGTCTGATATTCCTTATACATTTCTTCCACTTCGGCGCGTATAGCCTGAATTTCGCGTTCCCATTCAAGCGACATATTATTAATTTCCTCCTGAGCATCGGAATATTCAGGAATATTCTGAAGTATGTAATCAGAATCCACATACGCCAATCTCTGATTTTGCTGAGCATTCAGAGAAAAAGTGCCGGCCATTACAACGAAAGCCAACATCAATAATAATTTTCTTGTTTTCATATTTTTTATTTATATTTGTTTTAATCCAACGAACCTCCAATAGAGAAGTGGAACTGACTGCCGGCGGCATCTTTAATACCATAAACATCGTCGAAGCCGTAACCCCAGTCAAGACCGAGCATGCCAAACATAGGCAAATATATTCTGATACCAAGACCTGCTGAACGATAAACATCAAAAGGATTAAAATTCTCGAAGCCCAGCCAACAATTGCCTGCTTCCACGAAGCCAAGTGCATAAATCGTAGCTGTCGGGTTAAGTGACAACGGATAACGTAACTCCAACGTATATTTGGTAAATATATTGCCACCAATATTCTCGTTAGAATAGTAATACGGGGTAAGAGTCTCATTACCATATCCACGCATACCGATAATCTCCCGACCGTCGAGGTTTGAATAACTTGTAAGACCGTCACCGCCAAGGTAGAAACGCTGGAATGGTGTCACACCTATTTTAGGATTATAGTATCCCAAATATCCGAAACGCAGACGAGTCATCAACACAAGTTTATCATACAACTCAGTATAAACAGCGGCTTTGAATTTCCATTTATGGAACTCAACCCAGCGGTACATGTGGTCTTCTCTCTCGCTTTTGTCCGGAAACTCCTTCTCATAATCTCTGCCGCTTATCAGAGAATAAGGAGGTGTCAATTCAAGAGACAACACGAACTCTGATCCATAACGAGGATATATGGGTTGACTCACAGAATTACGTCCAATAGTGATGTTATATCCTATGACATTAAAATGACCGGACCCTGTACCGAAGTCGAATATTGTGGTATAATTATTCAAATCATAGCGCATTAAATTGATACCATTATACATTGTAAAATAGTCGTCCGGCCACTCCAACCTTTTGCCAAGACCGAAAGAAACGCCTGTCGTTTTGAAGCTTGCAAAATACTCATTAGATTTCGAATAGCCATTAGTATATGTAGAATGATAAACTGAAGCAGTAAATGAGTTTGGTTTCTTACCGCCGAGCCACGGTTCAGTAAAAGAAGCACCATAATAGATATATGAAGTACCATAAGTCTGGATACGGAAAGACAATTTTTGGCCGTCTCCGCTCGGGAGAGGAGTCCACGCATCTTTATTAAACATCTTTTTCAATGAAAAATTATTGAGTGTCAATCCTAAGGACAAAATAAGTCTGCTATATCCCCAACCGGCAGACAATTCTATTTGGTCGGTAGATGCCTCCTCAACTATATATTCTATATCCACTGTACCGTCAGAAGGGTCCGGTTGAATGTCAGGATTCAATGTCTCAGCATTAAAATACTGCAAAGTAGCAAGCTCACGTGTTGTTCTTATTACATCGCTTCTACTGAACAATTGACCTGGTTTTGTATATAATTCACGTATCACCACATGGTCGTTGGTTTTTGTATTACCTTTCACCGATACTCTTTTTATACGAGCCTGATCTCCTTCATGAACTCTTATCTCCAAGTCAATGGAATCATTCTCTGCTCCCACCTCTACAGCTTCAACCTGGAAAAACAAATAACCGTCATCCATGTACAATGAAGTAATATCATAACCGCCTTCATTATAATTAAGATTGGTCTCGAGTAATTCCCTGTTATATATGTCACCTTTACGTATTCCAAGCACTCTGTTCAAGGTAGTAGTATCATATTTAGTATTGCCGACCCATGTAACATCGCCGAAATAATAAACATCACCTTCTTCAATATTCAAAGCTATACCTATATTCTTATCATCGATAACATAAACCGAGTCGGAAACTATTTTTGCATCTCTATAGCCCTTATAATTATATTTATCAATAATTTTTTGTTTATCAGCCTCATAATTAGATTCATTAAACTTAGAAGATTTAAAGATACGAGGACGATAATTATCTGCGAAATAGTCTGTTATCTCAGCCATTGCAGCTTTAGGTCTGAATGTAATGAAATACCACGCAGAGTTGACCACGGCAGGACCGAGAGGTCTAAGCGGGTCGAATTTACCCTTCAGTTTGGTATCTTTCATAGCGGAACGAATTTGTGAATCTGTCATAAACTCATTGCCATCAATAACTATTTCCCCAATACGGACTTTAGATTTCTTATCCACATCAATGACAAGATTCACATAATTATCACGTGTAGTATCCGGTTCAGCCAAAATATTGACCTCAGCATTAAAATAACCTTTCTCATAAAAATAGTCTTCTATTATTCTGCGTGTTTTGACATAAGTATGTTCTGTCGCCACATCGCCGCGAGTGAGGTTGATTTTATTTCTAAGTTCTTCAGCTTCAGACCTTTTAACGCCATCGAAAGAAAATTTGGATATACGTGGACGTTCTTTAAGGTCAATATTAATAAATATTTTGTTACCAATTATATCAGTGCAAGTTATAACCACATCCTCGAACAGACCTTGTTCCCAAAGTTTACGTATAGCACTCGAGATATCATCGCCTGGGGCCGTAATAGTAGAACCAATTTGCAGGCCGGATATCATGATCAAGACGTTAGGGTCGATATATTTGACACCGGAAACGGTAACACCCGCCAATTCGTAATCACGCGGCACACTAAAATCCATATCAGACAAACCGCCACCGACAGATATCTGAGCATTAGAAATATATGCCGAAGTCAGCAAAGACAAAGAAAATAAAAGCGATATCAGCAGTTTTTTATAAAGAGTCATTGTCTCACTTATTAATTTGTTCACTTGTTTTCCCAAAACGGCGTTCGCGACTTTGATAATTCACTATTGCTTCGTAAAGATCCTCTTTACCAAAGTCAGGCCAATATTTATTTGTAAAATACAACTCCGAATATGCGAGTTCCCACAGCAGAAAGTTACTGATGCGCAATTCACCGCTTGTACGAATCAAAAGTTCAGGGTCAGGCATATCTGCTGTTGACAAAGTCTTAGCAATACGAGACTCATCGATTTGTTCCGGTGCAACAATACCTGAGCGAACATCAGCGGCTATTTTTCTCATGGCATTCAATATATCCCAACGTCCTGAATAGCTGAGGCACAAGGTTAAAGTCATTCTGTCATTACCGGAGGTAGAATGCATCACATCCATCAACGCATCATAATTATATTTTGGCAAACGATGGAGGTCTCCTATGGCATTAAGTCTTATATTATTATCAGTCAATGTTTTAAGTTCAGATCTTATTGTAGATGACAATAGTTGCATCAAAGCATCGACTTCCCAAGAAGAGCGGTTCCAATTCTCAGTAGAGAAAGTATAGAGTGTAAGATATTCAATGCCTATTTCGGCAGCAGCCTCAGTCACTTTTCTAACTGCATCTACACCTTTTTGATGACCGAAAACACGCATTTTACCCTGTTCCTTAGCCCATCGTCCATTACCATCCATAATAATAGCGATATGCTTCGGCAAACGGGCAAAATCCATCTTATCTTTTTGACTTGTCATTTATCAATAATATCTAAAATACTTACTATCGACACCTACGTTACAATTTCTGTTTTTAGGAAGATTGAATTTATAAACCACCGAAGCATTCAGATAGGAAAACCAATCATTATCAAAAGAGTTTCCTCTCTGCATACCTGACAAATAATTATCTGTAGGGTCGGAATAATTATAACCATCAACCACAACATCCGCTTCGGGATACAACCCGTGGACATCATCAATATAATCAGTAAATGTCTTATTTATTCTCCATTCCAATGCCAGACCTATTCTTTTGCCTATGCTGTATTTTACGCCTATTCCGAAAGGAATGGCAAAACTCACGTTCGAATATTCCACTCCTTCAGTCCACAGTCCCATTGAATGCAAGTCTGTACCATTGGCAGGAGTATTATTGAAGAAAAATGTCGAGAACCCGCCAAATATATAAGGAGAGACATAACTGCGACGGCTTCCTGTCCAATAATCGAAGAAATTGAACTCAGCCACTAAAGAAATATCATGAATTTTAGCTTTAAAATCAAGACCTCTTTCAGGACGATATTGAATCACGGCATCAGAAGAGGCAAGACTTATATTGGAATACGACAAGCGAAAAGCCCAGCGTAAACTGCTGTAATAACGAGTCAAAACACCCCATGCAAACTGACTATCGGAAAAATGTTTGTTAGGATTTATATCTCCGATATAATAGGACAAACCGCCAGAGACGCCAACTTCTATTATCTGACCTTTTGCTTCAAAAGGATTTAACGACAGTCCCATTATCATGAGAAACACCATCAAAACACCAAACTTTCTCATTCTCTTCATAACGAATAATTTAATTCCTTTTGATAGACAATAATTTACAAAATTCATTCATTAACCGACAAATTTACATATTTTTTTGATAATCTTGAAAAAAAAGTCTAATTTCTCACATCATTTCCCCAAAGCAACTTGTTTCGCATAGCGGTAAAAAAGTCTTTTCCCTGCATTTTCACCATATTGAAACAAAAATCCGTTTTTCTGACTTCAAGTTCCAATGATTTATCAACCAATATCTTACGTGAGTCAAGTCCTAAAGAGAAGGCATTACAACGACCGTCAACTTTAATTCTTATAACACTTTTATCGGGTATAACGACAGGACGTACACTTAAATTGTGTGGTGAGACCGGAGTTATAACAAAACTTTTTGTGTCAGGTGCCATGATAGGACCTCCAGCACTCATTGAGTAAGCAGTAGATCCGGTAGGTGTAGCCAGAATCAGGCCGTCTGCCCAATAAGTATTCACGAGAAGGTCATCGACATAAACTGTAACAACGATAAGACCTCCTATCTCACTACGCAAGACACTTATCTCATTAAGAGCATAATTGACATCGCTGGAAGGGAAAGAATCTCCAACCACCTGCAGCATAAAACGGCTGTCTATCATATAATTCCCTTTAAGTATATTTCTCACCGCCTCTTCTGCCTCATTGGCAGAAACACTCGACAAGAAACCAAGACGTCCCATATTGATACCGAAAACAGGTATTTCCGAATCACGTACCAAAGGCAAAGAATCGAGTACAGTGCCATCACCACCGAAAGAAAACAACATATCAGCCTTGCCAACAAGTTGAGAATATGAGTCAAACATCTCATAATCGACATCGGATACTGATGCAACCAATGATGAAAAATGTTCATAAACCAATAATTTCACATTTGATTCTTTCAACACCTCAAGCAAGCGAGACATTAAACAGTCATATTCACTGTCAAATGATTTTCCGTATAATGCTATTCTCATAATCAAATTTTAATGGTTATTCAATTATTATATAGGTGCAACAAGATGCAAAAACAAGCCTGATTCGCCAAGTCCATTGATGCCATATTCCACACGCAAGACCTTGTCGTAATATGTAACAAAATCTATGCCAACGCCGGTACCGAACAACAAACTGTTCTGCAATACCGATGTAGGGTCATTCTGCATATTCCATGTATAAGCCATATCAAAGAAAACATTAAAATACAATGCAAAATGTATCTTTCCAAATTTCTCATTTTTTATCAGTGGAAGATAAGCGACAGTAGGATTGAGTATTGCTATCTTCAAATTATTTTTCATCAGTGCGAAGTTCATCGCATTAACAACATAACGTTCATAAGAACGGACAAAATCATTTTTATAACCCAGACCATCGGTAAGAAAGTAAGGAACATCATTAGTATTTCCAATTCTTGTCGTGACATTGGATGCCCAATAAAGTCTGCCATAAATTTTTGTATAAAAGTCAAAAGTGACTTTCCCGTAAAATATATTGAGTTCTTCATTATCGAAAGAAGGTCCGAATTTGGTAAAATCCAGTTCCAAATAATGCCCGTCAAGAGGGTAATTGTTATCGTCTCTATAATCATGTTTCATGACGAGCGACATTGACAGATATTGAATATCAGACACTTCAAATGAATAATCCGGATTCAGCGACATGATACTGTCACTAAACCTATCACTATTGTATTGCAATTTCAGGAACAATCTGTCACGGTAGCCGAAACGATAATAAGGTTGCAAATAAGCATAATACGATTGACGTGTAAATCCATTCTCTTCTTTAAAATAGACCACTTTATCGTATTCAGTTTTCAAAGCCACCTCTTTATCTCTTTTGAAACCGCCGCTCATCATCAAGCCGAAGCATTGTCTTTCAGTAATATATGGGATATCATAAGTAATGCTGAACTGTTGGTTGTAACCGCCGATAAGAGTAAAATCGAGTTCGTGCATAAGTCCCCACATATTATAATAAACAAGGTCGAAACCATAACTCAGACGTGCGAAATTCTTAGTTTCATACCATGAATTAAGATTACGGTCGGCGTATGCAATATAAGGAATAGGCCAAAAATACCAACGTTCCACAACATTTATAATCAATATCTTACAATTATTACAATTTGTATCATCTTCCAATTTAAAATCAACGAAGTTAAACAAGTCGGTATTAAGAATATTTTCACGGCAATAGCGCAATGTTTCATTTAATGTTGCAATGCTTACAGTATCGCCCGGAGAAAAAGTAAGTTCTCTGAAAACAATGGAAGGCTTTGTAACCTTATTGCCTATTATGTCGATATCAGAGATGATGACATAATCATCCTCTTGAGCGTATGAAAACAAAGACAAAGACAAACCCAATATCAACAACAATTTTTTCATATATCGAGGAACTTCATAAAAGACTCAAAACGTTCTCTTAAATCATCATTACCCACATTATCAAAAGAGCCTGATACGTTATAATCAAATCTTCTGAGTGTCTGAATGACAGCAGAAGCATCTATAAGATTTATCTTTATGCAAATAGTTATTCGAGAAGATTCTGTTTTATTGCAAAGCATGAGACTCAATATTTTGGCATTATTTTCTTCCATAAGTCGGGCTATCTCTCCAAGAGAATAGTCATTGACTCCCATTTCAATCATTATCAAAGCGCCTGGCTCTGAAACAGAAAGCACATCCGCCATATAATCTATCAGACCACTAAATGTAATGACACCCAAATAATTATCGAAGCGGTCGATGACAGGCAACAATGGCAAATGATACATCTTAAACATTTTAAGTACGTCAAAGACATGTTGATTATCATAAACAAAAGGAGCAACATTAAGTTTCATATCTCCTATTTTGCCATCTAAATCATCATAACGATAAATATCATTGTCCGACAAGAGAGTTATCAGTTTACGGTCATCAACGACAGGTATGCAGGATATGCGCAAATCATTCATACTGTCGAGAGCATTGCGGCATGAATCATTTACTGAAAGAGGCATTATATCATTCGACAACAGGTCAGCAGCAGTCATAATCAATCATCCATCATATTACAATAGTCATTATAACGCCATTTTGCTATAACATGTTGTTCGACGGCATCTTTTATAGCACAATGAGGCTCATGCAGGTGGGTACAATTACTGAATCTACAGTTATGCATCAAGGCACGCATTTCGGGAAAACGCTGGGCGAGAGTATTTTTCTCCAAATCGAACAAACCGAATTCTTTAATACCGGGAGTATCAATGATAAAGCCACCGAAACACAGAGGAAACATTTGTGCGTATGTAGTAGTATGTTTTCCTTTCTCATGCACATCGGATATCTCTCCAACTTTAAGATTCAATGCAGGATCGAGTCTGTTCGACAATGCCGACTTGCCCACCCCGGAATGTCCTGAAAAAAGACTTACTTTATCTTTCATAACATCCTTTAATCTATCGCATTGAAAACCGGTGAGGGCAGACACCATAAACGACTCATAACCAATAGATTTATATACACTTATCAACTCTTCCGCCATCGCTGTCTGTTCTTCATCATACAAGTCGCATTTGTTAAACACTATGACAGAAGGTATATGATAAGCCTCTGCTGTAACAAGGAAACGGTCGATAAAACCTGTAGAAGTCTTTGGCTGAGCCACAGTAGCTATTAAGACAGCCTGGTCTATATTGGCAGCTATTATATGTGATTCTTTTGACAGATTCACCGACTTGCGTACAATGACATTGTTACGTTTCAGCACTTTGTCGATAACACAAGTATCTTTATCACGTTCTTTTTCAAAATTGACCTTATCACCCACTGCAACAGGATTAGTAGTACGCAGTCCGTCGAGACGCATCTTGCCTCTCAGACGACAGCTCCACACAGTGCCATTGTCATCCTGTACCTCATACCAACTGCCTGTTGATTTAATAACTCTTCCTATGGGCATAATTATTTTTGTGCAAAGGTAATATTTTTTATCAAATATGACATAAAACACAGAAAAACAAATAATCTCATGAAAGATATCGTTAAAAACCAATATGACAACATACAATCAATTTTTACGATAACGTTTTCCAGGCAAGGCGGACAGGACGCCGTCGAACTCGAGTGACAGCAGCACCGACGCCAATTTCGGCAAAGACATATTTGTCTCAGTAATTATTTTATCGATATGTACCACCTCATCCGGACCAAAGGCATTCAACACAAGTTGTTCATCAGAATTAAACTCTCGAAACAAGCGCATTTGTTTGTTGGGCATCTCAACATCTGTATCCCATCGCATCACATAACGTATATCTGCCACATCAAGTATAAGGTTAGCTTTATTATTCTTTATCAAATGGTTACACCCCTCGCTAAATAAGTCGTCGGCTCTGCCGGGAAAGGCGAATACATCTCTATCATAAGAATCAGCTATGTCTGCAGTTATCAAGGCGCCGCCTTTAAGGGCACTTTCCACGACAACAAGGCAATCTATCATGCCGGCTACTATCCTATTTCTCTGAGGGAAATTCTCTTTCTCAGGAAGTGTTCCATACAGATATTCTGTCAAAAGACCGCCATTCTGCAACATGGATTGCGCAAGTTTACGGTTTCCATTAGGATAAATCATTTGCAAGCCATGGCCGAGGACACCTACCGTAGGAATATTAAATTTAATTGCCGAACGATGAGCAATAGCATCAATACCATAGGCAAGCCCACTGACAATCAAAACATTATCAGAAGTCAGTTGTTCCACAATCTTTTCCGTCATAGCTCTGCCATAGTCCGAGGCATTTCTCGTCCCCACTATACCTACCACACGACATGCATTAAGATTTGTCGCACCTTTATAATAAAGCATCACGGGACTGTCATTGCAATGTTGTAATCTTTTTGGGTAATCAGTGTCGAGATAAAACAGAGGTTTTATATTCATTTTATCCAAATATTTAATCTCTTTCTCTGCACGAGACAACACCTTTTGTGATATAATGGCAGCAATACTTTTGGCATTGAGCCCGGCTACAGCTTCAAGATTGCGTTTTTTCTCCTTAAAGACAGCTTCAGCTCCACCACAATACGCTATCAGCTTTTTCCCACCTATATTGCCTATTCCTGGTACAAGAGTAATGCCTATCTCATATAACAATTCGTTCGTCATGAAGCAAAAATACACATAATATCACATTATATATCAATTATTTATGTTAATTTTTATTTACATTTAAAGATAAAATTTCGTAATTAAAATGTTAAAATGACATAAAAAATGATATTTTTTTCTTTAAAAATCAAAATGTAAAAAGATATTAAGGAAGCACGCAAAATTGCAAACATAAAAAGCCATTAAAAAACATGTTGAAAAGATTTTTCAACAACAGGAGCATAAACATGAACATCACAAAAAATATATATATATTTGCAAAAACAAAATTTTGGGAAAGAGAATATTAGTCAGTCCGTTAAACTGGGGATTAGGACATGCGACACGATGTCTTCCTATCATAAGATCCCTTGTAAATCAGGGCAACAAAGTAATTATTGCTGCTGACGGAGGAGCATTGTCATTTTTACAGAAGGCAATGCCGGAACTGGAGTTCATCAAACTTCCGGGATTCAATGCCACATACAGCAAAAGGAACTCACAGGCATTAAAGATAGCGATTTCAACACCAAGAGCATTAAGGGATTTCAGCAACGAGCATCAACAACTCGACACCATAGTAAAAGATTACAACATAGAAGCCATAATATCGGACAACAGATTCGGCTGTTGGAACAAAAATGTAAAATCTGTTTTTATAACGCACCAGTTGCACATCAGCATACCAAAATTATGGAGATGGACTGCTCCTATTGTAAACAGCATCAATTACAGTTACATAAAACATTATGATGAGTTATGGATTCCTGATGCCGAGGGAAACATCAACCTTGCAGGGGCATTGTCGCATCCTGCCAATCTGCCGATAAAAACATCATACATAGGATACCTAAGCAGATTTTATGCCGACAGCTTGCCAAACAACGAAAAAGACATAGACTATCTCGTGATACTATCAGGACCTGAGCCGCAACGCACCATACTCGAAAAGATTATCATAAAACACGCTTACACAATAAAAGAAAAAATAGTAATCCTCCGTGCCATGCCCGACTGTCTCAACATGATAAAGGATTTGCCGGACAATGTAACCACATTCAATCATGTCGATGACGAAATGTTCGTCAATCTTGTCAGTTCAGCACGCAACATCATCTGCCGTGGAGGTTATTCTTCGCTCATGGATCTCATACGTCTAAACCGAAGTGCATTTCTAATTCCTACGCCGGGACAAACCGAACAGGAATATCTGTCACAATACCTGTTCAAAAAAGGATTGTTCGGTTATTGCAGACAAAAAGACTTCAATTTCAAAAATGTTGCAATTCCTCAAATAAACTTGCGCAGCATTTACAATGACGAAAGCGACAACATAAACACATTTTTAGAGCGATGGTGCAAGACGATATAACTGTGTATGTCTATTACCGTCATGATATTTTGAAATATTGATTATTTCCTGTTTCTGTCATTATATTTTAATCTGTCCCATTGTTTATCATGGCATTTCAAAACAAACTTTAAAAATCACATCCGCATGATTTACGACAAAACGCAAGTATCATTTATAAGTATGAAATAATAATATCACAATATTTTATATATTTGCAAAAAAATACAACGATATGACGACTAATTTTATCATCTGGAATGTTGACCCGATAAGTTTTGTTATTCCTGAATGGTTTCCTTTGATTGGCGGAAGACCTATTGCCTGGTACGGCATTATATGGGCAGCGGTATTTGTCATAGGTTTTTTCATAATGAAGATAATTTACCGCAAGGAAAAAATACAAGCCGATTATTTGGACAAGTTATTTGTATATATGATCATTTCATCTATCATAGGAGCACGTTTAGGACATTGTTTATTTTATGACCCTGCATATTATTTTTCCAATCCAATAAAGTTTTTGGCTGTATGGGAAGGAGGATTAGCAAGTCATGGAGGAGCCATAGGCATTCTCATCGGATTATATTTATACTCCAAGAAAACGAAATTGCCATATATATGGATTTTAGACCGTATAGTCATACCTGTAGCATTAGCAGGAGCCTTGATACGTTTTGGAAATCTGTTAAATTCCGAAATTTACGGCACACCTACCGATATGCCATGGGGCTTTAAATTCGTAAGAGACTATCCTATCGGAACGCCCATAGAAAACATTCCTGCATGTCATCCCACACAAATATATGAGTCTTTATTCTGCATCTTCACCTTTGCATATCTTTTGTTCGCCTATTTCAAACAAGACATGGGCAAAAGGTATCCGGGACTGATGTTCAGCATTTTCCTCATCGTTATTTTCGGTTCCCGCATCATCATAGAGTTCATCAAAAATCCTCAGGTAGAGGCAGAATTACAGATGACATTCGACATTGGACAATGGTTGAGTTTTCCTTTTATATTAATAGGTGTAATAATGATGGTGATGAGTTTAAAAGGAAAATTCAGGCCCAAATCATAAAATTTATTTACAAAACGAACAAGAGAACACATGAGTGCCGTCATACAATGACAGCGACCCAAAAATCTATTTCTGACGAGATGAGTCGCTATCATTATGCATTATCAATATCTTCTGTCAAACTTATTACCGAAGTCCGAACATCCGTTATTTTTAGAGAATTTAAGAGGCAGACCTATACTTATCAAGGCTTCAATGCCTCTATTATATCTATGACCCGTGACATTATAAGCATTTACATTACCTGAGATTGCGCTATCATCTTTTTCCATTGATGAGTAAGTATCGATAAAACCACAGTTATATGCGGCTTCAATTTTCCACACCAAGGAAAATCTTTGGAAATCCATATTAAACCGTAATCCTACACCTGCGACTACCCCCATGGTAAAAGTTTTCATATTAGCTTTACCAATCTCGACAGACATAGACTCCTCCTCAAGTACAGTTCCATTTTGCATTTTATTCAACGAGATATTGCCTCCGAGCAGGAAACCGGCATCAGGAGCAGCGAAGATATATGGATTGAACCAATCTGATATAACAAAACGATATATAACAGGTATTCTAAAATCTATATAGAAAGACTCTATGGAATAGTTGGTTATCACATCAGTAATATTCTGTTCCTGTTCTTCTCTTGCCACATAAGATTTATCAGTACCTCTACCAACAATCATTAATTCCGGAGCTAAAGAAAGTCCTCCCATGACAGGTATTTCGACAAAAACACCTCCAATAGGTCGAAAAACAATATTTTCATCAAGATCACTAAGAGCCTTATCAGTAAAAACCATATTTGCCATATTCAACCCTCCTTTTAGACCTATCATGACAGCTTTCGACCTATCCTTGTCACCTTTTTTTTGGAATTTGTTAAACACCAAACCATCTTGAGCCACAAGATTACCCACAAGACAAACAAAACAAACAGCAAGTAAAAATATCTTTTTCATTTTCTAATCAATTTAGTGTAAAACATTATTCTCCATTGACATTAATCTTCAGTGCGATGCCATCGCCACTGGATTTAAAAACTTTCATGCTATTTCTATAGTTGTCAAAATAAGCTTGATACGCATCCGGAGAGTAGCTGATAATATCATCCACATATTCAAAAACATGAATATTTTCTATTCCAATCTCAGTAATCCTGCCAACAATCACAATCAATGATGAAAACCGGGCTGTCAAAGATTGTACATATTCTCCGAAATACATGGTATTACTGAAATAGACATCACAAAGTCCATACATAGTAATATTCTCACCATCACCTCTTATATAAACTGTATCGGAAGAATATGAACTTATCACATGACGGTCAAACTCCTGCCCCCATTCATCTACAATATGGAACAAACTGTCGAATTCCATTTCGAACGACACAACTCCATTATGTTGGTCTTTCAAATTTATATTGTAAAATGCACTTGAAACACCAGCCAAATCAATTGTAGAATAGACATACTCACACGGATCAATTCTAAAGTCACCTTCAACCTTGGCAGGATACCAACCTCCCATTGTTATCACCTGTGCATTGTTAACATAACCTCTGAGGTCATTATTTATAAAAGAAATTACATTTGGAGGAGCGATTTCTTCAATATCCCTGAAATAGGACTCATCTCCCATCGGAATCAATGTTGTACTATCATTCTTGGTACAACTCGACAAACCGATAAAAAACAAAACTGCATAGAGCAAATAAAATCTGAAATTCATAAAAACACGATTTTTGATCCAAATTTCAATTATCTATGAATCAATAATTTAACAAAACAAACATCACCCTTTTCATTAAAACACGGCTTGGTTATAATCAAAAGTCGTAAGATAAAATAAAGGACTTGCTAAAATAAGACTTTTTTAGATATATACAACATTTTCTTATTATTTTTTAACATTTGCATTTTTTGTAAAAAGTGCAAATATTAGTTATCCACAAAAAACATATCACATCATACCATTAAAAAAGTAAATTATAGGAAACAATAAACTGAAGCAAAACAAAAAAGCCCGCAACTGTTATAGATGCGGGCGAAGTACTAAAAACAATCCTCTACAACCAAATAGATAGAAAGGATATATATGATTAGCAAATGATTATGTACGAATATAAAAATATGTATATAATTGATTATCAATTATATCACTAACGGGGGGGGTAATATTTACTACCCTAAAATTAAAAATATCAAGAATAACTATATTCCCTGCACTTTTTAATATCATATTCAGTAACTTGGCAGTGCAAAGATACAAAAATAATATAACAACAATCATTTTTTTAAAAAAATTTTAAAAAAATGTTAGAATATAAAAAAGCATCGGGAAAAGAAGAAAAAATCCTTTACCGATGCTTGATATTTTCAAGAATAAAAGGCTACGATCAGACAAAATGCCGTTTCAACATTTCCATGGCTTTATCGAGACCAGAAACATTTTTACCGCCAGCAGTAGCAAGATTTTTCTGACCTCCACCACCGCCCTGTATCTCTTTTGCCACCTCGCGTATCATTGCGGTAGCATCGAAAGAAGCATCCACAAGACTTTGAGGCAACAGCAGACAAATAGCAGGTTTATTATCAGTCACGCCACCGAGTATTGCGACAGCATCATTATCGATATCTTTCAAAGCAGCTGCCATATTTTTCAACTGGTTCACATCAGCGTCCACTTTTGTTACAACAATCTTACGCCCATTACACAACTCTGCATTGCGATAAGCTGTTTTCATCTCGGAAACAGCCATATTCATCATCAAAGCGTCAACACGTTTTTGAAGCATCTGATTATTTGACGACAATGTTTCGACAGCCTTGACGACATCACCTGAAGACTTAACCACTGCCTTTATCTTGTCAACAGTATCAATACATTTATCCAAATAATTCATCACCTCTTCACCGGTAACAGCTTCTATACGCCTCACACCAGCAGCTATTGCGCTCTCTGTCAGTATCTTAAAAGCACCTATACAACCTGTTGCAGGCACATGGGTACCGCCGCACAACTCACAAGAATAAGAAGGGTCGAATGACACCACGCGAACCTTGTCGCCATATTTTTCACCGAACAATGCCATAGCACCCATATTTTTAGCTTCTTCCAATGGCACGTCAACAGTGGTAACATTTTTTATATTCTCTCTTATCTTCATATTCACCAAAGACTCCACCTTCTTTATCTCTTCGTCAGTCATCTTGGCGAAATGGCTGAAGTCGAAACGCAATCTTTCATCATCGACGAGCGAGCCTTTCTGTTCGACATGAGGGCCCAGCACCACACGAAGAGCTGCATGCATAAGATGCGTTGCAGAATGATTAGCCTCTATCTTGCGACGACGTTCAACATCTACCAATGCTGTAAAAGGCAATTCAGGATTCTGAGGCAATTTGTCTGTTATATGAATGATAAGGTCATTTTCCTTAACAGTATTCACAACATTAATAATCTCCTCTTCAGACGACAGTATTCCTTTATCACCCACCTGGCCGCCCATCTCGGCATAAAATGGTGTCTTATCGAGCACTATCTCATAATGTTTCTTATTTTTTGCCGTCACCTCCCGGAATCGCAATATTTTCGACACTGCCTGTGTAGTATCGTAGCCCACGAATGACGGTTCCATGTCAAACAGCACCACCCAGTCGCCGGAAGTTTTCTCTGCTGCCTTACGGGAACGATTTTTCTGTTCTTCGAGTTTAAGGGAGAATGACTCCATATCAACAGACAAGCCTTTTTCCTCAGCCATAAGATTAGTCAAATCGACCGGGAAACCGTATGTGTCGAACAACTCAAAAGCAAAAGCCCCGTCAATAGTTTTCAAGGAAACATTCTGTTCCACATAAGACTCAAAACGGCGAATACCTTGCGACAATGTTCTAAGGAAAGAAGACTCTTCTTCATGCATCACCTTTGACACCAAAGTCTGCTGAGTTAGCAACTCAGGATACTGTTCGCCCATCTCATCGACGATGACAGGCAAGAGTTTGTACATGAAAGGTTCAGTAAAACCGAGGAAAGTATAACCATAACGAACGGCACGGCGCAAGATGCGACGAATGACATACCCGGCGCCATTGTTAGATGGCAGCTGACCGTCAGACAAGGCGAAAGACACAGCCCTAAGATGGTCTGCCACGACGCGCATGGCGATATCTTTCTGTTCGTCATCGCCGTACCTGACGCCTGCCATCTCAGCAATAGTCTGAATGACAGGCTGGAAGATATCAGTATCGTAATTCGACTTTTTATTTTGCATCACGCGAACCAATCGCTCAAAGCCCATACCTGTATCCACATGTTTTGCAGGTAGATTTACCAATGAGCCATTGGCGAGACGGTTAAACTGAATGAAAACAAGATTCCATATCTCAATAACCTCTGGATTATCCTTGTTGACGAGGTCTTTACCATTGACAGCGTTGCGGTCTTCATCGCTTCTAATATCAATATGTATCTCAGAACAAGGGCCACAAGGTCCGGTATCACCCATCTCCCAAAAGTTATCTTTTTTTGAACCATAGATAATCCTCGACTCGTCAATATGTTTTTTCCAGAATGTGAAAGCTTCATTATCAGGGTCCAATCCATCTTTAGGGTCACCACCGAACACCGTTACATACAGACGTTCCTTGTCTATTTTCAACACCTCGGTAAGGAACTCCCACGCCCATGCTATGGCTTCTTCCTTAAAATAATCGCCAAACGACCAATTGCCCATCATTTCGAACATGGTATGATGATAAGTATCGCGGCCAACCTCTTCCAAATCATTATGTTTACCGGAGACGCGCAAGCATTTCTGTATATCGGCAACTCTCGGTGCTTTAGGACTCTTATTTCCAAGGAATACATCCTTAAACTGATTCATTCCTGCATTAGTAAACATCAAGGTCGGGTCGTTTTTCACTACTATAGGTGCTGATGGAACCACAACATGATTTTTAGATTTAAAGAAGTCTAAAAAACATTTACGAATCTCATTTGCTTTCATTATAAATCAATTTTTGATTATTTCTGTAAAAATAATTTGCAAATTTAGACAAAAATTATTATTTTTGTCGCTTAAAATTAAAAATAGAGATTTTTCATTAAAAAAGATACAATGAAGAAGAAATATACATACAATCCCATAACGGAAAAGTATGAAGAATATAAAACAACCTGGAAAACGCGTTTACTGATAATTTTCATCTTATCACTTGTTGCCGGAGCTTTAGGATATACTGCTTCTACCATGGTATATTACACCTTTGGCACACCTGAAGAGCGTGTATTGAACAGAGAATTGGAATATATGCGTCTGCAATATAAAATCATGTCCGACAAGTTGGACAACATGGAACTGCTTGTCAAGGAGATGCAGACCCATGATGACAACATATACCGTTCCATTTTCGGTGTCGAGCCAATACCGACATCTGTAAGAGAAGCCGGTCGTGGCGGCACCAACCGTTATGAGGCTCTTGAGGGTTATTCTCATTCCGAAGAAATTATCGAAATAGCTGAAAAGATAGACAAATTCTCAAGTCAGTTATATGTTCAGTCCAAGTCTTTCGACGAGATTTACGAAATTGCAAAGACAAAAGAAGACATGATGAAACACGTGCCTGCCATAATGCCAGTAAAAAGAACCACCATCTACGGCATATCTTCGCATTTCGGATACAGGACAGACCCTTTTTATAAAGTAAACAAGATGCACAGCGGCATAGATTTCAGCGGTCCTAAGGGAAGTCCCATTTATGCCACCGGCGACGGCGTGGTAGAAAAAACCGTAAAATCCAAAACAGGTTATGGCAACAATATCATCATAAACCATGGATACGGCTACAAGACACGATATGCTCACCTCAACAGCATCAATGTAAAAAAAGGAGATAAAATAAAAAGAGGTCAAAAGATAGGCACCTTGGGTAATACCGGGAAATCATCCGGTCCTCACCTGCATTATGAGGTAATAAAAAACAATGTTCCGGTGAACCCTATCAACTTCTTTTACAATGACCTTACTCCGGAGATGTACGACAAGATAATAGAGTTGTCGAAGACACCGCATCAAAGCATGGATTGACATGGAGATAAAAAAACTTTATTACAGAATAGGCGAAGTCGCCGAGATGTTCGGAGTCAACACCTCCCTGATACGTTATTGGGAGAGTGAGTTTCCCGTGCTGAGACCGAGAAAAAGCACCAAAGGGAATCGTCTGTTTACAGAACGCGACATACGTTATCTTCAAGTCATTTATGATCTCGTGAAAGTAAAAGGCATGACGATACAGGGTGCAAAAAACACCATGAAAAACAAGTTCGACAAACTCGAAGAACGTGCCGCCATATTGTTGACATTAAAGAAAAACCGTGAATTTTTAATGTCTCTCGACAAAGAATTGGAAGATAAAATCAAAAGTCTTTCCGAGAAACATTAAATCAGATGCCATATCGTCCGTTATCAAAAATAACGATGCCCCGACAAATAATTGCAAACATAATCGTTTATGCCGTCTTCCAATGAAGTAAAATCTTTGTCATAACCGGCACTTCTCAGTTTCTGCATGTTGGCCTCAGTAAAATACTGATATTTGTCTCTGATATCCAAAGGAGTATCAATAAATTTGATCTTGACTTCTTTTCCCATTGCCTTAAAGGTATTTGTTGCAAGGTCTAAGAAAGAACGAGCCTTGCCGGTACCGAGATTGTAAAGTCCGCTTGCCGGTCTGTTTTCAATAAGAAAAAGTATCACTGAGGCGATATCCTTAACATAAACAAAGTCACGCAACTGCTGTCCGTCTGCGTAGTCAGGTCGGTGCGAACGGAACAGTCTCACCTCGCCGCAATCTGTTATCTGGTTGAAAGAGTGCATTATGACAGAAGCCATTCTGCCTTTGTGATATTCGTTAGGTCCATAAACATTAAAGAATTTAAGACCGGCCCAAAACGGAGGCATTTTATCCTGCCGAAGGATCCATTTGTCTGTCTCATTCTTCGAGCGTCCGTAAGGATTAAGAGGCTGCAATCTATCGACCACATCATGATTATCGTCATAGCCGAGTTCTCCGCCTCCGTAAGTAGCAGCCGACGAAGCGTAAATCAACGGTATCCCATACTGAGAACACATGGTCCACATCTTCTGAGTATAGTTGACATTAAGAGTAAGGAAAACATTCCAGTCGAACTCCGTGGTATCTGTCCTTGCTCCGAGATGTATTATGAAATCGACATTTTTACCGTTATCTTCCAACCATTCAAAAAAGACCTCTCTTCCAACAAGTTGACGGTAACGTTTATTCTTATAATTTTCTATTTTATTCATTTTAGAGAAGTCATCGACCAACACTATATCATCTCTTCCATACATGTTGAGACTTCCTGCCACCACACTGCCGATAAAGCCGGCTGCTCCTGTTATTACTATCATAATATATTATTTTTCATCATTACGCGATGCCACATAGCGGCGCCATCTGTCAAGGACCGTCTTCATATCGTAGGGCAATTCCGAGTCGAACATCATCTGTTTACCCGAAGAAGGATGTACAAAGCCTATCATCTTGGCATGGAGACAATGCCGTGGTATCTCGGTAAAACAATTATCAACAAACTGACGATATTTGGAAAACGTAGTACCTTTCAATATAATATTACCGCCATACATGGCATCATTAAACAAAGGATGTCCCATATACTGGAAATGCACACGTATCTGGTGAGTACGACCTGTCTCGAGACGGCATTCCACGAGTGACACATAACGAAAGCGTTCCAACACCTTGTAATGTGTAATTGCGGTCTTGCCCTGAGAGCCGTCAGGAAATACCGTCATTGCCACACGGTCTTTAATATTACGGCCGATATTGCCTTCAATAGTACCTTCATCCTCGTCGAAGTCGCCCCACACCACTGCCTGATAGCGTCTTTGTGTAGAATGGTCAAAAAACTGTTTAGCCAACACCGTCTGTGCCATTTCATTTTTTGCGACCACCATCAAACCGGTGGTATCTTTGTCTATTCTGTGCACCAGATAGCCGAATCCGTTTTCCACTTGGGAGCCGTTTTCCTTAAAATGAAAGGCAAGAGCATTAAGCAAAGTCCCGTTGAAATTGCCATGACCCGGGTGCACCACAAGCCCTGCCTGTTTATTGACAACTATGACATCATCATCTTCATATACCACATCGAGCGGTATGTCCTCCGGATATATCACGACCTCACGAGGAGGATACGACAACACTACCGACACCACGTCATCAGGTTTCACCCTGTAATTCTGTTTCACCGGTTTGTCATTGACGAGTATGCTGCCGGCCTTTGCCGCCTGCTGGACCCTGTTGCGCGAGATATTTTCCAATCTTCCCTGCAAGAACTTGTCCACACGCATCAAAGTCTGTCCTTTATCGACAACTATACGATAATGTTCAAACAACTCTGTATTCTCCTCTTCAGAGCTGTCACTATATACACCTGTAAAATCTTCTGTCATAAATCTGTCAACGCGATATCACAAACTTGGAAGTCCTGAAACTCCCATCTTTCATCATAATTCTAATAAAATAAATGCCATTATTCAACATATCGACATTCAACATATCAGAATATCGAGACATCATCAACTCTCTACCCATGACATCGAAAACCTTGACTGCCATTGCCTCAGAAGCATCCACACCACCAATATGCAAGGTGCCGTCCGTCGGATTGGGATATACTGTCAAAACATCAAGTTTACTTTCATTTTCCGGAACACCTATATAATACGACTTGCCCAAAACGGGACGTATCATAACGGAACCTTGGAAAGAACTGTTCTTCCAGCCTTCTCCGGTATCATAAAAGTTATATTGACTGTTATCTACAGAAGTATCGAAGCCTATGTTGATACTCCTGTCGTTCTGTTGCATGATTCCAACATAAAACAGATTATTTACCATTACAGTTTTATCAAAAGGGAAATATCCGAATCTATAGATAATACTGTCAGACCATTGAGGACGTTGATTTTCCAGGCGGTACATCTCCGTACCAGGTTTACCGTTATTATCACCCCACACCACAATATCGAAAAACTCATAATTGGAATTATTGAAAGTCCTGTTAAAAAGCATCTGTACGCCACAGAGAGTATCCGGAGTAGATACCTTATATTGTACAGCAAAACAGGCTTCCTCCGGCACGACACCGTAGCCTTTCTCCGGGATACCGTCATCATAAGCATAATAGTTATAAAACCCCTGATGACGTACCAATGAATCCGACTCTACCATATTGCCGTATTCATCGACGACTTCTATATAATGACGTATCACAAAAGAAGTTGTATCGGCTGTATTCTCGAAATCATACACAAAGTTGGAAAGATAAGCATCCACAGTATCTATTCCCATGCTGTTATACGGTTGCAACACAAAAGGACTCATCTCATAATCATAACTCCAGTCATCGGTGACCGACTGCACATTACATCTATACTGCACCTGATGAGCGAGACTGTCGGTATTGGAGAGATACAGTCGTGTCTCATTATTGACGGCAGCGATGAAATTATTCTTGTATTGTCTGTACGGCATAGCCTGATAACGTTTCAACAAAGAAGGAGAATATTGTGAAAATCCGACTTTGGGATAATACCTGTTTTTTTGTCCTCTGTTTTTATCGAGATATACATAATCGACGTTCCACTGGTCCATATTGCTTCTGTCGTTAGGATACATGGTAGAAGGCAGAGTACCATAGTTGAAAAACAGCACATAAAAACTGCCTGAGAAAAACGCCTCGTCGGTGACCGGTATCATCACCTGTTTAAAAGAGTTTCCATTATTTTGAAGCATGAAAGTGTCGAGCGACATTCCCGGAGTGCTCCACACCTGTTTCCATTTTATTCTCTCATAAAACACCGTATCGCAAGGCATCAATATCATGTCGTTTTGGACGAGCACAGAATTGGCAATTGCATAAAGTTCCGGATTACAGGGTGAATTATAATGATAAACCGTATCGCCCGGGTATATGGTATCCTGTCCCATAGCCTCGAGCATGCCTCCGGATATCTGAATATACATAGAGTCCACATAGAAGTCCTGAACGCCATAGCCAAACTGGAGCACGAGAGAGTCATCAGTTTCCGGTGCATCGCCATAGCCCTGCGGCTGATAATAAAAACTGAAATACACAGAATCGGCAGGAGTCAAAGCTCTCCATATCCCGTTATCCATCACGGAATCAAGACGAATGCGAACCGACATGAGCGAATCGGCAATAAAAGGATTGGAACTGCCGTTGGAATAAACCTTGCCAAACTCATCGAGCAAGTCAAAAGTTGCAGCCTGATAGTTTACCGGATATTTCGGGAAACCATGATTTACAAGGACTTTCTTGTTTTGCCATTTATTCCGGTCGGGATATGTCTTCGTATTTGAGAAATCATCGAAAAATGGCAGTGTGAGAGCTTCATCGGAACGTTTCACATCGTCAAGTTCGCCGGCAGGAATATTTCCATAAGAGAAATCCGTAACATATTCCTGTGCAACACACATCGTTCCAAAAAACAATGTCAACGATACTATAAAAAAGAATCTGTTAAAACTCATATTCGGAATCATATTCATATTCATTATTATCTTCTTCATAATTGATATTATTCATCGGACGTACAAACTCAAGCTCCATATCCTGTGCACGTTCTATGGAATCGAATGAGAAGCGTCTATTTGTCAAAATAAAATTAAAGCTGTCGATAACCATCTGTATTTCAAACACAGGCGCCTTGTTTCTCTCCATTGCATTGACCATGGAGTCTTTCTTGGCACGTTCACCAAGATAGGAAGCAAAGTCGAACACATTCTCAGAACGATAATACACATTGACAGGAGAGCCGAGTTCAACATAAACGTCCTTGTTATAAGAAGGTTCCATGGCTGAAACACGCATCAGGCTGTCCGGAGCATTATCCACATTTATTTCATTGCCTAAGTTGAGAGAAGCATTATGAAGTGCAGATAAGACCTGAGATTTCGACATTCCTACAAGGTCCGGTATATTGGTAAGTCGCTCACCTGTTCCGTATCCGACTTCGAGAGTAACGGCAGTGCCTTTCTGTACCATAACATCCGGTTCTATGACCTCATCATCAATATATTGATTCACCACGGCATTTCTCGCAAAATAATCCACAAAGACGAGTTTGTCAACCACAAGTCCGTTGGAGTTAAGTGTCACCATAGCCTGACGAAGAGACAAATTGCGCAGATTAGGCATTTTCACCATTTCAGGGGATATACATGTCCTCACATAATATATGTTACGACCTTTTTTCACTTTCGAATCCGGTTTAGGGTCTTGCTGATATACAGCGCCTTCAGGAAAGTCCTTGACATATACGGTATCCATGAGAATAAAGGTGTAATCTTCACCATAACGTTGTTCCATCTCGCGATAATCCATTCCAATGAAGTTAGGAACTCCGTATTCTTCACCATGCCGGGTAAACTTATCCAACACCCCAAAAGCTAACTCAAAAATGCCTACAACAGCTAATATAATGATTATCAAATGAATATAAAACGCCTTGTCTCTCAAAAACCCGAAAAACTTCATTATTAAATTTTTATTATCTATTATAACGTTGATTTTATTATTTTTGGTGCGACAAAGATAATTATTTTTCGTTGAATTCTTATAATAGACATCATGAAAAAAATAGCAATAGTTTGTGGAGGGTATTCCGGTGAGTATGAAATTTCCATCAACAGTGCAAAAGTGGTAAAAGAACATCTCGACCCGAACAAATACGAATCTTATATCATTGTAATACAGAGAGACAGCTGGTATTATTTTGATGGAAACGACAAGGTGTGCGAAGTTGACAGGAATGATTTCTCCATCATGAAAGGAGACATGAAAATCACTTTCGATGCTGTTTTCAATGCCATTCACGGCATACCCGGAGAAGACGGCGAACTATTGGGATATTTCGACATGCTGAAGATTCCATATACGTCGTCAGGATTCACCACCTCGGCAGTAACATTCCACAAAGAGTTTTGCAAGACGCTTGCCGGTGCTTACGGTGCCAACATCTCCCCCTCTGTTACGCTAAGAAAAGACGACAGATACGACGTCAACGAGATAGCTGACACATTAGGGCTTCCCGTTTTCGTCAAACCGGTATGCAATGGTTCAAGTGTAGGCGTCAGCAAAGTCAACACCATGGAACAGTTCGATGATGCGATAAGACATGCTTTCTCTGCCGGTGATGAAATCATGGTAGAGAAATACGTCAAAGGAAGAGAACTCGCCTGCTCGGTGATGGAAGTAAAAGGCAAAATGATAGTGTTTCCCTTGACAGAAATAATAAGCAAGAACGAATTCTTCGATTACGAAGCCAAATATACTGCCGGCAAAGCCGATGAGATAACACCTGCCGACATTGACGAAGAAGTTGAAATAGAGGTAAAAGCGACCTCCGCCATGCTGTACAAAAAGTTAGAATGCAAAGGATTCGCCCGTTTCGATTACATCCTAAGCGATGAAGAACTGACTTTCATCGAAGTCAACATAGTACCGGGCATGTCAACGGCAAGCATCTTGCCGAAACAGGCGGCATTCATGGGTATCTCGCTCGACAAATTGTTCGACATGACTTTAGAAAACATACTGTAAAATAACCCGATTATGGAAAAATTAATAAACCTTATAAAACCTTTGAGCGGTATCTTGGTATTGGTCCTGCTTGCCTACTTCTTCCCGGACCTTGCCGTTTATTTTGCGATATCGTCTGTTTTGTTCATCATAGGAAGACCTGTATGTGAATTCATTAAAAAATTACATATCAAAAAGTTGTATATCAACAGCAGTATAGCAGCCATACTGACACTGATTATCATGTTTGGTTTTATCTCATTATTCGTATTGATAATAATACCATTGATAAACAAGGAGGCCAACTTATTATCCAATATAGATTACGATGCTGTCTGGGCTTATTTCAAAAAACCCGTGACAATGGTTTTTGACTTTCTAAGCAACTACAACATAATAAGGTCACAGGAAGAAACTCTCTTGTTTATTGAAAAATATCTCAACAGTCTTCTCAACTGGACCAATTTCAGCACTGTATTCACATCGGTAGTATCTGCCACGAGTTCATTCTTCGTAGGATTGTTCTCCATCATTTTTCTGACATTCTTTTTGTTGAGAGAGCCGACTATAATCAACAACATTTTCAAGGCTGTCACACCTGACAGATCCATTCCAAAGATGGAAAAGATATTAAGTCTCACCCGAAAGATGTTGACAAGATACATTTTCGGACTGATAACGGAAGTCATCACCATGATGATATTGATTTCGACAAGTTTATACATTTTCGGCATCGACAACGCCCTGATGATAGGATTCATAGGAGGCTTGATGAACATTATCCCATATCTCGGACCTCTGATGGGATGTATATTAGGCACACT
This sequence comes from Candidatus Limimorpha avicola, assembly GCF_056978975.1. Classification (NCBI taxonomy): domain Bacteria; kingdom Pseudomonadati; phylum Bacteroidota; class Bacteroidia; order Bacteroidales; genus Candidatus Limimorpha; species Candidatus Limimorpha avicola. The sequence goes on along the minus strand of NZ_DBMCYK010000001.1, from coordinate 247,599 downwards.
GTTAGGCATCATCTCGGTACTCAGCAGCGGGTTATATTCAGAGTTGTTACATCATTCGTTAGTCATTATATGTTCTTTCGTCGGAGCCAATCTCATCGACAATTTTGTATTGCAGCCTTTGATTTATTCCAAAAGTGTCAGTGCTCACCCGATGGAGATTTTCTTCGTAATATTAATTGGAGGTAAAATAGGTGGAATATTGGGCATGATTATTGCCATTCCAACCTATACTATCATACGCATTATCGCAAGTCAGTTCCTGATAGGATTCAAGTTTGTCGAAATGTTAACGCAAAATCTGAACGCCATACAGACCAAGAAAAAGAAGATTGACAAAAAAGAAGACATTGTCGATAAAAGTTGAAGTTTTTATCTTTTATTAAGATTCACCGGAAAACATTTCACTATTATCGATGTTTAAAGAAAAAACAAAAAGCATTATGAGCAACAGAACAAAGAAAACATTATTGGTTTTAGGAGTCGGCCTCATCACAGGCATGGCTGCAGGCGTCATTCTTGGTGTGTTATATGCCCCCGACAAAGGCGTAGAGACAAGACGCAGATTGAAATCACAGGCAAGGGATTTGGAAGACAAAATCCTCGACAAATTTGAAAATGTGCGTAACAACGAACGCAAAGAAAAATCAGAGACTCGGCACAATGTAGCTGAAGTCGTTTAAATTATTAAAATATGTTTGAAAACAAGTTAGGCAATACCGTTTCACAAATCAAGGATGATGTTATCAACCTTATCAATTTAAAGTTAGCTTATTATGAGTTAATCCTCACAAAAAGAATAATAAAATGTGTTTCAGCACTGATAGGCAATATTATAATTGCCATCTTCTTCATTTTAGTGCTTGTCTCACTGTCGTTTGCTTTTGTCTCGTGGTACGGAAGCAAATATGGCAACATATATGACGGATTTCTAATATTAAGCGGCATTTACGTCATTATTGGTTTTGCGACGTATTGCCTGACTAAAAAATTTATCGTCAGACAGATAACACGACTGCTCAATGACAGAGAAGACAACAAGGACAATTGTTTGTCAACATTGAAAGTCCCTCAGAACTTAACTGAACTCGACCAACAGATAGATTACCTCAATCTGAAAATCAAAAAGACCAATGTTGACATTCAATATGACTTCAACGAGATGAGCGAGATGATGTCGTTGAGACGCATAATCTTGGATATCATGTCCAATACATTGGTATTCAGAAAAATAGCCGATTTCATTAAAAGATTCACCAACAACGGAGATGATGAAGAAACCAACGACGGAGACGAAAAAACGGATGAAACCATAGACAATGAAGGAAACGGTAATGACCCTGTAGATGAAAAATGACACATTGCAACAAATAAAAAACCACTAAATCAAGCTGCTGATATTCACGCAGCTTTTTTTTGTAAAAATTCATAATGTACAATGCCACTTTATAATGCCATTCCAACGTATTTATTTTTAACTTAACAGCAGTAACAACACTACCGTAAGATCCGGAAGTTTTATTTTGGTATTAGGTAAAGCAGACATCTGTTCCATAACAAACTTATTATTGCAACGAATTGCAATTTATTTCATTACACCAATTATATGAAATTTTATTGGTATTTTTTAATTTTTAGAAACGACCAATTATTATCATGGCAGGTAGAAGTCATCCACTGCATTTTCTCGAACAGGAAAATATGATTGAAAATTCCATAAAAATCTTTACATAAGAATAATATACAGGTATTTTAAACACTTGACAATTCGTGCATCAGTTTGTATTATAAATAACTACAGTAACAAAACTTGCCGAATAATTATAAAGTTTGTAAAAACTCATCCGAATTTATAAAACCGATTATTATCGTCAGAAATTTCATTTTCAAATTTAATCACCTAAATATATAAAAAAATATTCTTTTTTTAAAAAAGTGGTGTGACTTTCAAATATCACACCACAAGCAAATCATAAACACAACAGTCTTTAATCTGATACAGGGCGTATGGATAGACCTTCGCAACGATCATCCCAATCCATACTAAGTTCCCTACTATCAAAGTCGAGGAAGTATGCATCATAAGTTATAAAAGACTCTTTAGGTGTAGAACTCCAATAAGCACCATCCGAACCTGCATCATCAAGAGAAAACCCCTCACGGTAACCCGCAGCAGGAAGAAAGATGCTATTTCCATTCGGCCCCGTTACTATATACCCATAATTATTATTTCTAATAGTCCATGTCCATGTACAATTATTAATTAATTCTTCAAATTCGGATCTGATTGGCAACCTCCAAGTTCCTCCCCAATTAACTCTTGCTGCGTCATATTGAGGATTGCCACTTATATCTCCAATAGATTGTCCCCATGTCATACTATTTTCTTCGGTATAAATCGATTTTGTCATCGTTTCTCCCCACGCATAATAATTACCGTAATCGTAAGGAGAATCAGCTCCTATATTGCATGTTGCCCATAATAATCCGCTCGGCAGTCCTAAGTCAACATAATCGTGGCCGTTGAATTGCCCATTGACAATCGTTATTTCCTCCAACTTTTGCTTTCTGCACATAGTTAATGTCAAAAGAATCATTAACATCAATAAAACTTTCTTTTTCATATTCAAATTTATTTATTAATAATTATGCATGCTTTTTAAATTTGCAAAAATAAGTCCTTTAAAACTAAAAAGCAATATTTTTTTAAAAATCAAGATATTCTTTCATTTTACCATTAAATATCCTCAACATTTAATATTGCTGCTCGCCAAATAATAGTTTAATAGATATATCCATCTAAAATAACAACCTGAAAAACAACACTATTTATCAAAATTATTGTAAAAACAGCATAACTATAATGTCTCAACATAAAAATATTGTATTTGCATAATGAAGGACAAAGCATCATAAATAAATTCAAATTCTCAATGAACATTAATTATGAAAATTAAAAATCCGTAAAAATTTCACTCAACACATAAGTCAACATCTAACTCAGAAACGCACAAAGAGTTTTACATTTAATTCAAGGAATAATTTCATATAGCTTATATCAACAAAACAACTGATAAACCAACATTGTCAAATCTTATTAAAGATTAAGATTTAAGATTAGTAAAAATCAGATTGATTTTTTAAGAATTGCAAAATATTTTGACCATCTTCAAATAAAAAGATAAATAAAACCACTTTGATATAAAAACAATAAAATATCGAACTGTTTTTAATATTTTTCTTGTTATTATATTAACAACAATACATCAACCTATTTTATGAACAACAATTTTATATTTTAAATCATAAATTCAACATCAAAGCAACTTTATTGTATCTTTGCAAAAATGTTATTTTGTGCAGCGAGCATTAAAAATATCGATGTTATTAATCGCGACTCTGTTATTGTCGAGTTGTGCCATCAAGGGTTATATTCCTGATGACAAGAGTATCGTAACATCAAATCATGTTGTAATAGATTCTTCAAAGACTGAGTTTTCAAGATTTGACATCATTCCTTTTATTTCTCTGAAACCTACACATTCCTTTTTCGGGTTCATGCCGAGAGTCTGGCTATATTACAAGACAGAAGACAAAACAAATAAAAAATTCTGGCGTTGGGTAAACGAGAACCTGGGAAACAAGCCAACCTATCTGAGTACTATTTCTTTGGATGAATCCGAAAAACAGATAATCACCTATTTAAACAACATAGGTTATTTTAAATCCGTTGTATATTCAAGTTATATTACAAAAAGAAAACGAACCAATGTAACATACAAAATAACGCCATCCAAACCATATAAAGTTCAAAACAAAGGTTACGATATTGCCGATAGCACAATACGTAAACTCATCGCTGAGATTTTCGATGATTTGCCATTAAAAACAGGTAAGACTTACAACGCATATACTCTTGACGATGAAAGAGACAAAATTACCGAATATCTAAGAAACAATGGATATTATTATTTTTCCAAGGACTATATATATTATGACATAGACACCAATTTCATGCAGCAAAGGGCTGATATCACCTTACGTATAGAGAATGTTTATGATTCAGAAACCAACACTTATATTCCTCATAAACAATACAATATCCGCAATGTATTCATCAATCCGAACTACAACTCCCAGGAGGAACAGACAGTTCCGGATACTACAGAATATGTATTTTCTTTAACGAAAAAACTGCCCGACTTCACTTTCCATTTCGTCAACACTACCAATCCCAAGATACGATACAAAACTTTCAATCAAGTGATACAGATACACCCGAACGAGAAATATAGTCTTTACAGGGTAAGTCAAACATACAGAGGTCTTAACAACCTGAAAATATACAACAAGAACTATATAGAGTTTACTCCATTGGAAATAGAAGGTGACAGTATCAACTATTTGGATTGCAACATCAACTTACATAAAGGTAAACTCAATTATTACAATATTCAAGTAGAAGGCACCAATTCAGGGGGTGATTTAGGTATCCTGGGGAAAGTCACTTTCCGGAACAAAAACATTTTCCGTGGTTCTGAAGTTTTCAATATCAACTTCAAGGCGGGTATTCAGGCTCAAAGTGTCACTTCCGGAAGTGGAGATGTCAACAACACAAGTATATTCAACACCAAAGAGTTAGGTATTGACGTCAGCATACTGTTTCCACGTTTCCTGAGTTTCTTCGGGTTAACCAACTTTGTCCTTGAATATCAACCGAGAACAAGTCTGACTGCAGGTTACAACATGCAGATACGTTCTATATATTCAAGATACATACTAACTGCCGGGTTTGGCTATAACTGGATGCAGAACCAATCCATTCAACATATTTTAACACCCATCAATCTCAACAGTGTTAAAGTCAATCCTTCCGAAGAGTTTAAAAAACTTCTCGACCAGGAGACGAATCAGCGTATCAAAGACCAATATACCAACCACTTAATATTCGGTCTCGATTACAGTTTCATTTTCAGTAACCAAAACATACGCACACTCAACGACTTCTTTTATATTAAAATAGACTTCGAGTCTTCCGGAAATCTGCTATCGTTGTTTAACAACACTAAATTATTGAAAGAAGTAGATGATCATCATGAGATTTTCGGTATAAGTTATTCACAATATTTAAAGTTCTCGGTAGATTTTCGTTTTTACCATTATTTCGGAGAAAACCATCAGATTGTATTGCGTCAGATGGTCGGACTCGGCATACCATACGGCAACTCATACGACATGCCTTTTGAAAAGAGTTTCTTCGCAGGAGGCTCGAATGGCATGAGAGGTTGGCATTTCCGTGACCTCGGACCCGGTGGATTCAGCAATCCTCAGAATCTTGACATAGAACGTATAGGCGATATTCAACTCGAGTTCAACGTAGAATATCGTTTCCCTATCTACAGTTTTTTAAAAGGTGCCATTTTTACTGACATGGGAAACATTTGGACCTCTAAAGAGAGCAGTACTTTTGTCGATGGCAAATTCGATTTCAACACATTTTATAAACAACTTGCCATTGATGCCGGAATAGGCTTTCGTTTCGATTTCTCTTTCTTCCTTGTCAGAGTTGACGTCGCAGCTCCTATCAGAGACCCTGAATATCCTGAAAATGAACGATGGAGACTTAAAAACTTGAAACTCACCAATTTCATTTGGAACTTCGGTATTGGTTATCCATTCTAAATAATATTGTGCATGGACAATCACACTCTATATCAATATCTTGTAAGTCATTTTGAATTTCAACCCACTGAAGGACAGGCAAAAGTGCTTCAGCATCTGTCTTATTTTCTTCTTAGTGAAAAGAGTAAACCTGCATATCTGCTTCAAGGGTATGCCGGCACCGGCAAGACATCATTAGTAAGTGCAATAATAAAGTCACTTCCTCTTATTAAAATGAGTTTCAGTCTGTTGGCTCCCACAGGACGTGCTGCCAAAGTGTTAAGCAATTACACGGGAAAAACTGCATCTACCATTCACCGTAAGATTTATCGTTTTGCCGAATTCGGTGAAGGCAATATAAAAATCATACGTACCGAAAACAAGGCTCGAAACACTCTGTTCATTGTCGATGAATGCTCCATGATAGGTGATGAATACAGATATGGAGGACGTTCCCTTCTCGATGACCTTATAGAATATGTCTTCAGCGGGAAAAACTGCAAGTTGCTATTTATAGGCGACAAAGCCCAACTTCCGCCTGTTGGAACAGACCTAAGCCCTGCAAACGACATTAATATCTTGAAAAACAGCTTCAATCTTACAGTAGCCTCTTTTGAGCTTAAAGAAGTGATGCGTCAGTCTTTGGAATCAGGAGTATTGTTTAATGCCACTATGATAAGAAACAAACTGCTAAATAAAGACTGTAGCCTCCCTTTTTTCCACACCAGGAATTTCAACGACTTTCAACGCATAGACCCCATGAGCTTTGAAGAGTTGCTACAACAAAACTTCAACAGTGCCGAAGCATCAGAAAACATAATAATAGTAAGGTCCAACAAAAGAGCCGTATTATACAATCAAGCAATCAGACAAGGTATTTTACAAGAAGAGGGAGAAATATCGACAGGAGACAGACTGATGGTAGTAAAAAACAACTATTTCTGGACTGACAAGAGCAAGGAAATTGAGTTTATTGCCAACGGCGACATGATAGAAATCAATAAGATAAATCATTTTGAGGAAATGTATGGCTTCCATTTCGCCGATGTCGAGATAAGATTGACGGATTATCCGGATTCTTCTGATCTGTCTGTCAAGATATTGTTGGACACTTTGACGAGCAACAGTCCCGTCCTCACTTCCGATGAATCATGGCGTCTTTATTCTGCAATAGAAGAAGATTATATGGACATTCCTAACAAAAGAGACAGATATAAAGCCATGATGAACAATCCATGGTACAATGCATTATTAGTCAAATTCGGATATGCATTAACGTGTCATAAGACACAGGGAGGTCAATGGAAAAATGTATTCATAGATGCACCATTCCTTCCGGATGGAGAGACGCACAACATAACAGACCTTCGATGGCTCTACACAGCAGTAACAAGAGCGAAGAACAAGGTTTATCTGGTTAATTTCAAAGACGATTATTTTGAAGATTCTGAAAAACAACAGTATTGATTTAATGTAGAAAACACTGCAATACCGACAACAACAGCGATAAGTCTTTATCACTTAATCATATTCAAGTCCATATAAATAAAAAAGATGTGCCTTACTAAATATAAGCTATCCTATACGGAACAGTTTTAAGGCACATCTTTCACGATATATAATAAAAAATCATTTGCCGAACTTGAAGTTCTTGCCGGGATAGTAAGCCACATCACCAAGTTGTTCTTCAATACGCAGCAACTGGTTATATTTGGCTATACGGTCAGTACGGCTTGCAGAACCTGTTTTAATCTCACCTGTATTAAGAGCGACGGCGAGGTCTGCAATAGTAGTATCTTCAGTCTCACCCGAGCGATGGCTCATCACGGCAGTGTATGAGTTGCGATAGGCATAATTTACAGCAGCGATAGTTTCAGTAAGAGAACCTATCTGATTAACTTTCACAAGAATAGAGTTAGCAACACCGCGTTCGACACCCATTTTAAGACGTTCGACATTAGTAACGAAAAGGTCATCGCCTACGAGTTGTATTTTATTGCCAAGAGTATTGGTCATAAGTTTCCAGCCGTCCCAGTCGTCTTCAGCCATACCGTCTTCTATGGAGATGATAGGATATTTCTCTGTCCAATTTTTCCAATAATCCACCATTTGAGAAGGTGTCAATTTATCACCTGTTGATTTATGGAGATGATAGACATTTTCTTCAGGGATAAAATACTCTGACGATGCAGGGTCGAGGGCAAGGAAAACATCTTCGCCCGGACGATAGCCGGCTCTTTCAATAGCCTGTAATATCACCTCAACAGCTTCCTCATTAGATTTAAGATTAGGGGCAAAACCTCCTTCATCGCCAACATTAGTGGAATAACCGGCATTTTTAAGAACCGATTTAAGGTTATGGAACACCTCAGCGCCCATCTGCAATGCTTGACAGAAAGAAGCAGCGCCAACGGGCATTATCATAAACTCTTGAAAATCTATGCTATTATCGGCATGAGATCCTCCATTGAGGATATTCATCATCGGGATAGGCAAGGTATTGGCGCTGACGCCGCCTACATAACGGTAAAGAGGTTGGTTAGTAGTATAGGCAGCAGCCTTAGCGCAAGCAAGAGACACTCCTAGAATGGCATTAGCTCCGAGTTTACCTTTGTTGGGGGTACCGTCGAGTTCAATCAAACGCTTATCTATTTCATTTTGGTCTGTAACCTCATAGCCTGTCAGAGCGTCGGCAATAACAGTATTAACGTTATTCACTGCATTAAGGACTCCCTTGCCGAGGAACTTAGATTTATCGCCGTCGCGAAGTTCGACAGCCTCATGAACGCCTGTTGAAGCACCTGATGGTACAGCAGCACGACCGAGGACACCGTCGTCTGTTACGACATCGACTTCTACTGTAGGATTTCCACGCGAATCCAATATCTGGCGTGCGTGAACATAACTAATAGTACTCATATAACAGTTATTTTTTATGCGTTGCAAAAATACTATATTTCAGAGAAACAAACAACAAAAAAGGGACGAAAGTTTAACTCCCGTCCCAATAAAATATACTCTAAGGAATCATTCCTGAGTGTTTTCAACCGGCGTCTCGGTTGTTTCGGATACTTTTTTCTTACCGCCTCTACGAGTCGTCTTAGCAGCTTTGACTTTCTTGGTATTTGAATAAATTTCGTTATAGTCAACGAGTTCCATCATACAAATATCGGCGCAATCGCCGGGACGATTACCGAGTTTAATGATACGGGTATAGCCACCTGGGCGGTCTGCGACTTTCTGGCTTATTTCACGGAAAAGTTCAGTAACAGCATTTTTATTTTGCAGCATGCTGAACACCAAACGGCGTGAACTTGTAGAATCGTCTTTGGAACGAGTAATCATCGGTTCCACGTACATTCTAAGAGCCTTAGCTTTAGCAACGGTTGTAATGATACGTTTATTGAGAATGAGCGAGGACGCCATATTCGACAACATAGCATTACGATGTGCGCTTTTTCTACCTAAATGATTTATTTTCTTATTGTGTCTCATCTTTTTATTCCTTATCTAATTTATATTTACTGATATTCATTCCAAATTCGAGTCCTTTACTTCTAACAAGTTCATCAAGTTCCGTTAAAGACTTTTTACCGAAATTACGGAATTTGAGGAGGTCAGCCTTATTAAGGGCAACGAGATCTCCTATTGTGTCCACTTCTGCAGCTTTAAGACAATTCAAGACACGAACCGAGAGGTCCATATCCACGAGTTTAGTCTTAAGCAATTGACGTATGCGCAAAGAATTTTCGTCCAAATCATCGGTAACGATTTTCTGTTCGTCCAACATTGTTATTCTCTCGTCTGAGAAGAGCATAAAATGATAGATCAAAATTCTTGCAGCCTCGGTCATGGCGTCTTTAGGATTGATAGAGCCGTCAGTTTCAATGTCGAGAACGAGTTTCTCGTAGTCTGTTTTCTGTTCCACACGATAGTTTTCGACTTTAAAGCTGACATTACGAATAGGAGTATGGATAGAATCGATGGCAATGGTATTTATTGGAGCGGAGTCCACTCTATTTTCGTCAGCATTGACATAACCTCTTCCCTTGTTTATTGTCAAGTCCACAGTAATAGTCACAGAAGGGTCCATGTGGCATATCACCAATTCCGGGTTAAGTACCTGGAACACGGAAAGGGATTTATTAATATCGCCAGCGACAAATTCCTCCTTACCGGAGACCACCACAGTAACTTTTTCTGAAGTCTCGCCCGGTATTTGCTGTTTAAATCTCACTTGTTTAAACTTCAACACCATATCGGTCACATCTTCTATCACGCCGGGTATAGGAGCCATTTCATGTTCCACGCCTTCAATGCGTATGGAAGTAATGGCATAACCTTCGAGTGAAGAAAGCAACACTCTTCTGAGAGCATTACCTATAGTCATACCGAAACCGGGTTCGAGGGGACGAAATTCGAAGACACCTTTTTTGTCTGTCGATTCTACCATGACGACCGTGTCAGGTCTTTGAAACGCTAATATTGCCATATATCAGTTTATATTCGATTATTTAGAATACAACTCAACGATCAGTTGTTCATTGATGGTTTCAGGAATATCTTCACGGTTTGGATAGCTCATAAACTTACCGCTAAGAGATGCCGAATCCCATTCTAACCATGGAAAGCGATTGGTATGGCCTTCCACTGAATTGGTAATGACTTCCAAACTCTTTGATCTCTCACGCACTGCAATGATGTCACCCACTTTTGCCATATATGACGGTATATCAACGACCTTACCGTTAACGGTGATATGACGGTGATTCACAAGTTGACGTGCAGCGGCACGTGTTGGAGCGATGCCAAAACGGTACACGAGATTATCAAGACGTGATTCGATGAGTTGGAGTAATATTTCACCTGTGATACCTTTTTTCTTACTGGCTTTCAAGAAGATATTTCTAAACTGTCTTTCCAAAATGCCATAGGTGTATTTTGCTTTTTGTTTCTCCTGCAACTGCAAGCCATATTCAGAGACTTTCTTTCTTCTCTTTGCTGCGCCATGTTGTCCCGGAGGATAATTTCTTTTTTCGTAATTTTTATCCGGACCATAGATTGGTTCACCGAACTTACGTGCGATTTTTGTTTTAGGACCTGTATATCTTGCCATAACTAATAAATTTTAAACTGTTAAACACAAATTACACTCTCCTGCGTTTAGGCGGGCGGCATCCGTTATGCGGCAATGGAGTAACGTCAATAATTTCTGTAACCTCAACTCCCATTGAGTGGATTGAACGGATAGCTGATTCACGTCCCGAACCAGGTCCTTTTACATAAGCTTTAACTTTTCTTAATCCCAAGTCATACGCAGTCTTGGCACAATCTTCTGCAGCCATCTGAGCGGCATAAGGGGTATTCTTCTTTGAACCTTTGAATCCCATTTTTCCTGCCGATGCCCAAGATATGACTTGTCCTTCATTGTTTGTTAATGAAATGATGATGTTATTGAATGAAGCTTTGATAAATGCCTTACCGGTAGCTTCAACTTTCACAACACGTTTCTTAACGACTTTTGTGGTTTTTGCCATTTTTAACTTTTTTTAATGGTTTTTTAATATGATCCAACTACGTTATTACTTCGTAGCTTTCTTCTTGTTAGCAACAGTTTTCTTACGCCCCTTACGAGTACGTGCATTATTTTTTGTACTTTGTCCACGAAGAGGTAATCCGAGACGATGACGTATTCCTCTGTAACATCCAATATCCATCAAACGTTTGATATTGATTTGCACCTCGCTGCGAAGTTCTCCTTCTACCTTATATTCATCAGCGATGATGTTACGAATAGAATTTTGTTCGTCGTCGGTCCAGTCCTGAACCTTCTTTTCTGCATCAACGCCTGCCTTTTCAAGTATCGTTTTTGCAGATGAACGACCAATACCGTAAATATAAGTCAATGCTATCTGACCTTGTTTGTTATTCGGTATATCCACTCCAGCAATTCTAGCCATAATTTATCTGTTTTTTGTTAATATTAACCCTGACGTTGTTTTTCCTTAGGGTTCTTTTTGTTAATTACATACAATTTACCTTTACGACGCACTATTTTGCAATCGTCTGATCTCTTCTTTATTGATGCTCTGACTTTCATGATATGTTTTGATTTTTTCGCTTAAAGTCAATGTTTTATTATCATCACCTCTCTTTTCGAGAAGCATGTATTATTTATATCTGAATGTTATACGTCCTTTTGTCAAATCATAAGGCGACATCTCAAGTTTCACTCTATCACCGGGTAAAATCTTTATATAGTGCATTCTCATTTTACCAGAGATATGTGCTATTATCACCAATCCATTTTCCAATTCCACCCGAAACATTGCATTACCGAGTGATTCTATTACTGTTCCGTCCTGTTCTATCGACAATTGTTTTGCCATATAATATCCTATTTTATTTATTGATTTCCGATTCTTCAGCCCATTCAAAACTCGACAAAATCTCTGCTCTTCCCTGACGCACTACCACATCATGTTCAAAGTGAGCTGCCGGTTTACGATCCTTTGTGGTTATTGTCCAGCCGTCGCGTTCCATCACAATATCCTTCTTACCGAGCGTTATCATAGGTTCTATTGCCAAGACCATACCTTCAGACAGTCTTACTCCGGAACCTTTATTACCGTAATTTGGCACTTGTGGGTCTTCATGCATTTTGCGGCCGACTCCATGTCCCACCAATTCACGAACCACTCCATAGCCATATTGTTCAACAAAACTTTGCACGGCATGACCAATGTCGCCGACTCTGTTACCTGCCACTGCCTGTTCTATACCTTTATATAATGATTCTTTTGTTCTTTCGAGCAAAAGTCTCACCTCTTCGCTTACCTCTCCGACTGTAAAAGTATAAGCAGAATCGCCGACATAACCATTGAGCAATGTACCACAATCTATCGAAACCACATCTCCATCACGAAGCTCGTAATTTCCGGGGATACCATGGACCACCTGTTCATTGACGGAGATGCATAAACTTCCGGGAAATCCTTCATAACCTTTAAACACAGGAACTGCACCATTGTCTCTGATAAACTCTTCAGCTATCCTGTCGAGTTCTATGGTACGGACTCCCGGACGTATATGCTTTCCTACTTCGCCGAGGGTCTTACCCACCAGCAAAGCGCTTTCTCTAAGCAACTCTATTTCCGATTCTGTTCTGTAATGAATCATGATTTAGAAATCCATCTTACATTCTTCCGCTACGTCCTTTTATACGACCGCTCTTTGTCAAGCCATCATAATGACGCATAAGAAGATGACTTTCGATTTGTTGCAAAGTATCCAACACCACACCGACGAGGATAAGCAACGATGTTCCGCCATAAAACTGCGAGAACTGTTGATTAACGCCGAGTGTTGAGACTATTGCAGGCATGATGGCAACTATTCCGAGGAATATTGAACCCGGAAGGGTTATTCTCGACATGATGGTATCGAAATATTCCTGTGTTTTCTTTCCCGGTTTCACGCCGGGTATGAAGCCACCGTTCTTTTTAATATCTTCTGCCATCTGTGCCGGGTTGATGGTCACAGCAGTATAGAAGTAAGTAAAAGCGACGATGAGGATGAAAAACACAAAATTATACCAGAAACCATTCACGTTGGTAGCTGCAGCCATAAATCTTCCCATCGACTCGCTTTGTGTAAATCCCACCACAGTGATAGGGATGAACATAATAGCTTGAGCGAAGATAATAGGCATAACACCTGCTGCATTGACTTTCAAAGGAATGTATTGGCGGACGCCACCATATTGTTTATTACCCACAACACGTTTTGCATACTGTACCGGAATCTTACGGGTACCCTGCACGAGCATTATAGTGAGAACTATAACGATGACAAGGAATACCATTTCCAAGAGGAAGAATATAGGACCGCCTGTACCTTCGGTAAAACGTGACACCACTTCTGCGAACAAGGCAAAAGGCAAACGAGCTATGATACCTATCATGATGATGAGGGAAATACCATTGCCAATACCTTTGTCGGTGATACGTTCACCAAGCCACATCACGAACAAAGTACCTGCTATCAGTATCAGAATTGATGATATCCAGAAGAACAATGTCGGTGATCCGCCCGGGACAAAAGGATATATTGCCTCAGCAGGAAGTTGAATGCGGAGGTTGGTAATATAAGCCGGAGCCTGAGCAGCTACAATAGCCACTGTAAGATAACGTGTTATCTGATTAATTTTACGACGACCGCTTTCGCCTTCTTTTTGCAAACGCTGGAAATAAGGTATTGCCATTCCAAACAATTGGACGATAATGCTAGCTGTAATGTAAGGCATGATACCCAAAGCAAACACGGAAGCATTCGCAAAAGCACCACCTGAGAACATATTCAACAAACCGAGGAGGCCTGAGCTGCTTTGACTTTTCAATTGAGTCAACATGTTGGGGTCAACACCGGGAAGAACGACGTAGGAACCAAAACGATAGATAAGGACTATCAAGATGGTATATAAAATACGTTTACGGAGTTCTTCTATCTTAAAGATGTTGCGAACATTTTCTCTCAGTCGCTTATTCATCCAAAGGATAGCGGCTATAGCCAAGCATACCAGAAAAACTATTAATAACTCCTTCATATCTCTTCAGTTTTGTTGTTGTTAAATTATCTCTACAGTGCCACCGGCATTAGTGATTGCTGTTTCAGCGCTCTTGGAAAAGCCATGAGCCTTTACAGACATTTTTGCATTTAATTCACCGTTTCCGAGAATCTTGATACGTTCATTCTTTTTAGCGAAACCGTTTTCCACTAACAATTCCGGAGTGATTTCAAATATACCGCTATCTGCAAAATCCTGCAACACCTCGATATTGACCGGACGATATTCTTTACGGTTAATATTTTTGAAACCAAATTTAGGAACCAGACGAGCCAAAGGCATCTGACCACCTTCGAAACCAATCTTATGTGTAGTTCCGGAGCGTGAATATGCTCCCTTATGACCACGTGTAGAAGTGCCGCCATAACCGGAACCCTGGCCACGACCGATTCTCTTACGTCCTTTAACAGAACCTTTTGCCGGTTTTAGATTACTAAGATCCATACTTATTCAAATTTCTTAGTTCAACAATTAAATTTCTTCAATTTTGAGAAGGTGTTTCACTTTCTCCACCATACCGGCGAGGCAAGGATTTTCGATATCCACTTCCACCGACTGATGCATTCTTCTAAGACACAATGCTTTGAGTGTATCTTTCTGATCTTGTGGTCTGCCGATGCCACTTCTAATCTGAGTTATTCTAACTTTCTTCATTGTCGTTAAAGATTATCCGTTAAACACCACATCCAAATCAACACCTCTCATCTGAGCCACAGTGTGAGCGTCACGCATTTTTGACAAAGCCGCAAAGGTTGCTTTCACCACAGAGTGAGGATTTGAAGAACCTTTTGATTTTGCCAACACGTTTTTCACACCAACACTTTCCAAGACAGCACGCATTGCACCACCGGCAATAACGCCGGTACCGGGTGTTGCCGGTTGCACATACACGTATGCGCCGCAATACTTGCCATATTGCTCATGAGGAAGAGTTCCGTTGATTACAGGAACTTTAATCAAATTTTTCTTAGCATCATCGATACCTTTTGCGATGGCAGCCTGTACTTCCTTGGCTTTACCAAGACCGTAACCCACCACACCGTTCTCATTGCCGACGACTACTATAGCGGAGAAGCTGAAAGTACGTCCTCCTTTGGTAACCTTGGTAACACGTTGTACGCTAACCAAACGGTCTTTTAACTCAATCTCTGAAGTTTTTACTATTTTTACGTTGACTTCTGACATAGTGCTTTAGAATTTTAATCCACCGTTACGAGCTCCGTCGGCCAACGACTTCACTCTACCATGATACAAATAACCATTACGATCGAACACCACAGTCTCGATGCCTGCCGCTTTTGCTTTTTCTGCCACGAGAGCACCCACTTTTGCTGCCTGTTCGACTTTAGTAATTTTTTCATCTTCGATTCCGTTCTCACGAGAGCTGGCTGCTACCAATGTTCTACCCGCTATATCGTCAATAAGTTGAACGTAAATCTGCTTATTGCTTCTAAAGACCGACATTCTCGGACGTGTTGCTGTGCCGCTGACGACTTTACGCACACGTTTCTTGATATTCAATCTTCTTTCTATCTTTTTAATTTTTGCCATCTTAATTGCGTTTTTCAAATATCGACTTAAACATTATTTACCTGCTGCTTTACCTTGTTTACGTCTCAACACCTCACCGACGAACTTGACACCCTTACCCTTGTACGGTTCAGGTTTACGATACGAGCGGATTTTTGCTGCTACTTGACCAAGCAGTTGTTTATCGTAAGAACGCAACTTGATAATGGGGTTCTTACCTCTTTCGTTAACGGTCTCTACTTTAATCTCTTCTGGAAACACCATGATGATATTATGAGAGAACCCGAGTGCCAATTCCAATTGTTGACCTTTGGCTTCGGCTTTATAACCAACGCCTACGAGTTCCTGAACCAATTCGAATCCTTCTGAAACGCCTTTCACCATATTGAAGAACAAAGCTCTATAAAGTCCATGTTTTGCACTGGCGTCCGGAATGTTGGCAGGTTCCAAAACAACGTGACCGTCTTCTATTTTAACGATAACGTCACCGTGGAAGTCTTGTGACAACTTACCGAGTTTACCTTTAGCTGTAAACACGTTACCTTCTACCGAGACCTCTGTTCCTGCAGGTATTGCTATAGGCAATTTACCAATTCTTGATAATGACATAACTTAACCTCCTACTTATTATGAAACATAACACAACACTTCACCGCCGATATGAAGCTTACGAGCCTCTTTATCAGTCATTATACCTTTTGATGTTGAGATGATGGCAATACCGAGACCATTCAACACTCTGGGAAGGTTTTCAGAACCGGCATATTGGCGCAATCCCGGGCGTGACACACGGTCTATAGTCATGATGGCCGGCTGTTTAGTAACAGGATGATATTTAAGAGCTATCTTAATAACACCTTGGGGACCAACTTCTTCGAATTTATAATTAAGGATATAACCTTTCTCGAAGAGTATCTTTGTTATAGCCTTCTTCACGTTGGAAGCAGGTATTTCTACGATTCTATGTTTTGCATTGACGGCATTACGAATGCGAGTCAAAAAATCTGCTACAGGGTCTGTAATCATTGTTTTAATGTTTAATTAATTACCAACTTGCTTTCTTTACACCCGGAATTAAACCTTTCAATGCCATTTCACGGAAGTTGATACGTGAGATGCCAAACTGACGCATATAACCTTTTGGACGTCCTGTAAGCTGACAACGATTATGCAAACGAATAGGAGAAGCGTTTCTCGGAAGTTTCTGCAGGGCGACATAATCGCCGGCTTCCTTTAATGCAGCACGTTTGGCAGCATATTTCTCAACCATTTGTTTTCTTTTAAGCTCACGCGCTTTCATTGACTCTTTTGCCATATCTTACTGTTTTTTCTGGTTTTTAAATGGAAGACCAAACTGCTTCAACAAGGCCATTGCTTCCTTGTCGGTTCTAGCAGAAGTTACAAAGGTAATATCCATACCGTTAATACGGTTTACTTTATCCATATCGATTTCGGGGAATATTATCTGTTCGGTAATACCGAAGCTATAATTTCCGCGTCCGTCGAAACCTTTGTCATTAATACCTCTGAAGTCACGTACACGAGGCAAGGCGACAGCTACGAGGCGTTCAAGAAATTCGTACATTCTGTCACCGCGCAAAGTCACGCGCACGCCTATCGGGTTACCACGACGCAACTTAAAGTTTGATACGTCGTGTTTTGATATTGTAGGAACTGCTTTCTGTCCGGTGATAGCTGTCATTTCTTCTACACCATAATCAATCAGTTTTTTGTCTGTCAATGCAGCGCCAATACCCTGATTGAGTGAAATTTTCAAAAGCCGTGGAACCTGCATAACGGATCTATAGTTGAACTCCTTCATCAACGCAGGCACGATTTCACTCTTATACTGTTCTCTGAGTTTGGGTTGATAGTTCATTATTTAATCACCTCCCCTGTTTTTTTTGAATAACGTACATTCTTACCATTGTCGTCTTTTTTACGACCTATACGACCGGCTTTGCCATTCTTGTCGAGTACCATAAGATTCGACACATGGATACCGGCTTCTTTTTTCACTATACCGCCTTTAGGATTCTCAGTACTTGGACGTGAATGTTTAGAAACCAAGTTCACGCCTTCCACTATTGCTCTAGATTTCTCTACGTCAACACTGAGGATTGTACCTGTCTTTCCCTTTTGCGTACCGGAGATAACCACCACGTTATCACCTTTTTTAACATGCAATTTACTCATAACTTATCCTTTCTTGATTAGAGTACCTCAGGTGCCAGAGATACGATTTTCATATATTGTTTTTCGCGCAATTCTCTCGCAACCGGTCCAAAGATACGAGTTCCCAACATTTCGCCGGCATTATTAAGCAATACGCAAGCGTTGTCGTCGAAACGGATATAAGAACCGTCGATACGGCGAGTCTCTTTCTTAGTACGTACTACTACAGCTTTCACCACTGCTCCTTTTTTCACGTTACCGTTAGGGAGAGCGTCTTTCACTGTTACCACTATAATATCGCCAATACGGGCGTAGCGTTTTTTTGTGCCACCTAAAACTCTGATGCACAACACTTCTCTTGCGCCACTGTTGTCAGCTACTGAAAGTCTTGATTCCTGTTGTATCATTACTTGGCCCTTTCTATTATTTCAACTAATCTCCAACGTTTATTTTTACTCAACGGACGAGTTTCCATGATACGTACGGTATCACCTATATTGCATTCATTTTTCTCGTCATGAGCCATAAAGCGTGTAGATTTCTTAACAAATTTACCGTATATTGGGTGTTTTGTACGACGTTCAATCACAACGACGATGGTTTTCTCCATCTTATTGCTTGCCACAACACCGATTCTCTCTTTTCTAAGATTTCTTTCCATTGTATATTCCTTTCGTCGTTAATTATTTATTTGATTCGATTTCACGTCTTCTCAACTCGGTCATTATACGAGCAATAGATTTGCGGCATTCACTAAGCTTATGAGGATTTTCCAATGGAGACACGGCATGTTGAAGTTTCATCTTAACATATTGGGTGCGTGTTTCTTCCAAACGTTCCATCAAATCAGCTGTACTCAAATCGTTGATTACTTCATTCTGTTTCATAGTCCGTGATGTTTTTATTCGACATAATCTCTTCTAACCACAAATTTAGTCGTAACCGGGAGTTTTTGAGCGGCTAAACGCAATGCCTCTTTGGCTACTGCCAACGGCACGCCATCAGCTTCGAAAAGCATGTGTCCCGGAGTTACGCGAGCGACGAAATATTCCACGCTACCTTTACCTTTACCCATACGTACCTCAGCAGGTTTTTTGGTGATAGGTTTGTCGGGGAATATTCTAATCCAAATCTGTCCCTCACGTTTCATGTGACGCGTGACAGCCTGACGGGCAGCTTCTATCTGACGAGCTGTTATCAAGGCCTCCTCCATTGTTTTAATTCCGAATGAACCGAAGGCAAGTTGGTGACCGCGGTGTGCGTTACCTTTCATTTTGCCTTTTTGAGGTCTTCTGAATTTCGTTCTTTTAGGTTGTAACATCGTTTATGGATTTTTTATTCTCTTACTTATTACGTTTATTACGGCGTGGTCCGTTATTCTGTTTCGGAGCTGCCTGTTTCTTAGATGCACTATTTGTTGATGTAGGCACCAGTTCCGGGCGACCATATATCTCACCTTTGCAGATCCACACTTTGATACCGATACGGCCATAGGTAGTATGAGCCTCCACCAATGAATAATCTATATCGGCACGCAATGTATGCAACGGGATACGTCCCTCTTTATAAGTTTCCTGACGGGCCATCTCAGCGCCACCGACACGACCGGAAGCAATGACTTTTATACCTTCTGCTCCGATTCTCATTGTTCCTGACACTGCTGTTTTTATAGCGCGACGGAATGACACACGACCTTCTATTTGTTTTGCGATAGTGCTTGCTACGATATATGCATCAAGCTCAGGTCTTTTTATCTCGCTGATGTTGATTTGAACTTCCTTACCGGTGACTTTCTTAAGTTCTTCTTTAAGTTTATCGACTTCGGTACCACCCTTACCTATGATCATACCCGGACGGGCGGTGAATATTGTAACGGTAACAAGTTTGAGAGAACGTTCGATAGCTATCTTCGAGATGCCGGCTTTACCGAGACGTGCGTTCAAATATTTACGGATCTTATCGTCTTCCACAAGTTTCTTGGAGAAGTCTTTTCCACCGTACCAGTTGGAATCCCAACCTTTAATAATGCCTAATCTAAGACCTATTGGATTCGTTTTTTGTCCCATTGTACAATCTTATTAATTCTTTTCTTCAACTTTAGCTTCTACATCTTTATCGTTAGCTATTCGGCTATCGACAACTATCGTTACGTGGTTGGAACGTTTGCGGATGCGGTGTGCACGACCTTGCGGAGCCGGTTGGATACGTTTCAGCGTACGTCCTTCATCGACAAATATTTCTTTCACATACAAGTTAGCGTCTTCAATACGTATTCCTTCATTTTTGGCTTCCCAGTTAGCTATTGCCGAACGTAACAGTTTATACACCGGCTTTGCTGCTGACTTAGGTGAATACTGTAAGGCATGCAGTGCAAGTTCCACTTTCATTCCTCTAATCATATCAGCTACCAAACGCATCTTACGAGGCGATGTTGGCACGTTATTCAACTTTGCTATGGCATTGTGTTTACGTGCTTCTTTTATAGCTTCTGCTCTTTTATGTTTTCTTGCTCCCATACTACTTATTATTTATCTTTTCTATTTCCGGCATGACCTCTAAATGTTCTTGTAGGGGCGAATTCGCCAAGTTTATGACCCACCATGTTCTCGGTTACATATACCGGGATGAATTTATTACCGTTGTGTACAGCTATAGTCTGACCAACAAAATCAGGAGATATCATAGAAGCTCTTGACCAGGTCTTAATGACGGTCTTCTTTCCTGATGCTACATTATCCAAAACTCTTTTTTCGAGTTTATAATGGATATATGGTCCTTTTTTAAGCGAACGACTCATAATTTCTTTTTTTTACCTGGTTAATTACTTCTTTCTTCTTTCAATGATATACTTTGTTGATGCATTCTTAGGAGAACGTGTCTTATAGCCTTTTGCCGGCAAGCCTTTACGGCTACGCGGATGACCTCCGGAAGCACGACCTTCGCCACCGCCCATAGGGTGATCCACAGGGTTCATGACAACACCACGTACTCTCGGGCGGCGTCCCAACCAACGGCTACGTCCTGCCTTACCCGATTTCTCAAGGTTATGATCTGCATTCGACACTGTTCCTATTGTTGCCTTGCATGCCTGTAAGATAAGACGAGTCTCGCCTGAAGGCATCTTCAAAATGGCATATTTTCCATCACGTGACATCAACTGTGCGTATGCACCGGCACTTCTTGCCATCTTGGCACCCTGTCCCGGACGCAACTCGATATTATGAATGACTGTTCCAAAAGGCACATCGCTAAGGAACATGGCATTTCCAATACTTGGTGTTGCATCTTTTCCCGACATCACCTGCTGCCCGACTTTCAAGCCTTGCGGTGCAATGATATAACGCTTCTCACCATCAGCATAAACCACCAAAGCGATACGTGCTGTACGGTTCGGATCGTATTCTATAGTTTTCACTATTCCCGGAATACCATCTTTATCGCGTTTGAAGTCAATAATTCTATATTTTTGTTTATGTCCACCACCTATGTTGCGGACAGTCATTTTACCAGTATTGTTACGACCTCCGGTACTCTTTTTAGGAGCAAGCAATGACTTCTCCGGCTTGCTGGTCGTAATCTCGTCAAATGCGCTTATAACTTTAAAGCGCTGACCCGGAGTCGTAGGTTTATATTTCTTTAAAGCCATCTTTTAAATGTTGCTAAAAAAGTCAATTGTTTCACCTTCGGCCAATGTCACTATAGCCTTCTTAAAAGCGTTTCTTCTTCCGTTGACAACGCCCGACTTTGTATAACGTGACTTCAGCTTTCCATCATATCTCATTGTGTTGACTGCCTTCACATGAACACCGTAGAGGTCTTCCACAGCCTTCTTGATCTGCAGTTTGTTAGCATTAACGTCAACAATGAATGCATACCGATTAAGCTTCTCGCTTATAGCGGTCATTTTTTCCGTAATAACAGGTTTCTTAATGATAATCATCGTTTTCAGTTTTTAATTGTTATCCAAGAATCTCTTCAATATGTTTCAGTGAACTTTCCAAGATGAAAATCTTCTTGGCTTTCAGAATATCATAAGTATTCAAGTTTCTGGCAAGTTCTATCTTTGTCTTTTGAATATTTCTCGCTGACAGCACCACATTCATGTCTGTCTCCGGGAATAAGAACAAAGTTCTCATGCCGTTCACTTTCAAGTTATTCAAGACCTCGATCATTTTCTTTGTCTTGATACTGTCAAACGTAAAATCTTCCAACACCACCAATTCTGCATCTTTCATTTTGTATGAAAGAGCCGATCTGCGGGCAAGACGTCTGACTTTCTTATTCAGTTTGAAACCATAATCACGCGGAACAGGACCAAACACTCTACCACCACCTCTCAACACCGGGGAGTTGATGTCACCGCGACGTGCGCCACCGGTACCTTTCTGGCGGATAAGTTTTTTCGTACTTCCGGATATCTCACTACGAGTCTTGGCTTTATGTGTGCCTTGACGTTGATTTGCCAATATCAACTTGACATCCAAATAGATGCAATGATCATTAGGCTCGATCCCGTAGATATTATCGTTCAACTCGACTTTACGACCGGTTGACTCACCTGTAATCTTTAATACTTCTAACTCCATCTCTCAATTTTTAAATATCCGTTCTTTGCTCCTGGCACCGAACCTTTAACAACTAACAAATTCTTTTCCGGTACTATTTTCACAATCTGCAGGTTGATGACTTTCACTTTTGCATCACCCATGTGACCTGCCATACGCAATCCTTTAAACACTCTTGAAGGATAGGCACAGGCACCGATTGAACCCGGCTTTCTCAAACGGTTATGTTGACCGTGAGTTGACTGTCCAACGCCATTAAAATGATGACGTTTCACTACTCCCTGGAAGCCTTTACCTTTGCTGATACCACTTACGTCAACAAACTCGCCTTCCACAAACACATTTACGGTTACTATTTCACCAAGGCTTTTTCTTGATCCCTGTTCGAAACGCGTAAATTCTCTTACTATCTTCTTTGGCGTTGTTCCGGCTTTCTCAAAATGCTTGATCATAGCTCTTGAAGTGTTTTTCGCTTTCTTCTCATCAAACGCCATTTGGATAGCATCGTAACCGTCTTTTTCTTTTGTTCTGACTTGGGTTACTACGCATGGACCCGCTTCAATGACCGTTACAGGAATATTTTTTCCTCCGTCATCATATATGCTGGTCATCCCAATCTTTTTTCCTAGTATTCCTGACATGCTACTACGCTTTTAATTACTAGATAGTTTTACAATTACAATTTAATTTCCACTTCTACACCGCTTGGCAGCTCCAATTTCATCAAAGCATCGATAGTTTGTGATGTAGAGTTGTAAATGTCAAGCAATCTCTTGTATGACGACAACTCAAATTGTTCTCTCGATTTTTTGTGTACGAAAGTAGAGCGCAAAACCGTGTAAATTTTCTTGTCGGTAGGCAACGGTATGGGACCGCTAACTACTGCGCCAGTCAATTTGATGGTTTTCACAATCTTCTCGGCTGATTTATCAACCAAGTTGTGATCGTGCGACTTTAACTTAATTCTAATTCTTTGGCTCATAAGAATTTGTTGTTAATTTATTTTCTTTATCTTTTATTTTTTTAATCTCTTTTAAAAAAAGAAATACGTTCCTTTAGCTTTTTTCACCACCACTTCGGCAAGATCAGACGGCACTTCGGAATAATGACTGAACTCCATGTTAAATGTGCCTCTTCCCTGTGTCAAGGTTCTAAGTGAAGTAATATATCCGAACATTTCCGACAACGGGACATCGGCTCTTATGACCTGATATCCGTGCTCCATATCCATTTCTTTCAATATTGACCTTCTTCTGTTCAAGTCGCTTGTCACTTCTCCGGTATAATCAGAAGGGACATAAACCTCAACTTTCATAACAGGCTCCAATACCACCGAACCTGCTTTTTCACCTGCTTCTCTAAATCCAATCTGTGCCGCAAGTTCAAATGAAAGTTGGTCGCTATCCACGGGATGGAACGAACCATCTATAATGCGAACTTTCACAGAGTCAACAGGAAATCCCGCCAACACTCCGTTTGACATAGCACTTCTGAAACCTTTCTCTATTGAAGGGATAAATTCCTTTGGAATATCACCACCTTTAACATCATTTACAAACTGCAATCCGCTCATACCATCGTCAGCAGGACCGAGTTCAAATTCTATATCAGCAAATTTGCCTCTACCGCCTGACTGTTTCTTATAGACGATACGATGATGTATTGTCTTAGTAAAGGACTCTTTATAGGAGACTTGAGGATTGCCGACATTTATCTCTACACCGAATTCTCTTCTAAGACGGTCAATGATAATATCGAGATGCAACTCTCCCATACCTTCTATAAGAGTTTGACCGGAGTTTTCGTCTGTTGACACCAAAAATGTAGGGTCTTCTTCCGCAAGTTTCATAAGAGCGTTGGTAAGTTTATCCATATCACCCTGCGTCTTAGGTTCCACTGCTATTTGAACCACCGGTTGCGGGAATGTAATACTTTCAAGCAAGAGAGGATTCTTCTCATCTGTGAGGGTATCACCGGTTCTGATGGATTTAAATCCCACTGCAGCAGCAATATCGCCGGCCTCTATTTTGTCAAGAGGGGTTTGTTTATTGGCATTCATCTGCATTATTCTTGCTATACGTTCTTTTTTGCCGGTAGTGACGTCGAGCACATAGGAGCCTGCGTTAAGAGTACCGGAATACACACGGAAGAAAGCAAGACGACCCACATAAGGGTCTGTCAGAATTTTGAATGCGAGAGCACAGAAAGGCTCTTTTGCATCAGCTTTACGTATCTCTTCTTTTTCTGTCTTGGGGTTAATACCTGTGACATGGTCGATATCGAGAGGGCTTGGCAAATAACGCACCACTGCATCGAGCAGAGGTTGTACTCCTTTATTCTTGAATGAAGCGCCGCACAATACGGGGCATATACGCATTTGCAAAGTAGCTTTTCTCAATTCGGCTATTATCTCATCCTCAGTAATGGAATCAGGGTCATTGATAAACTTCTCGAACAATATCTCATTATCTTCGGCAGAACCTTCGACGAGCATACGACGGTATTTAGCCGCCACAACTGCCATCCCTTCAGGTATATCCGTCACCTCATAGTGAGCTCCGAGTTCATCGTCATCTCCATTCCATATAATAGCTTTATTTTTGACAAGGTCTATCACACCGATAAAGCCATCTTCTTCACCTATAGGCAACTGTATCGGAACAGGAGTCGCATGAAGTTTATTTTTTATCTGTTCCAAGACATTAAAGAAATCAGCGCCACATCTATCCATTTTATTAACAAAACAGATACGAGGCACTTTATATTTATTGGCTTGATGCCATACCGTTTCGGACTGAGGTTCGACACCTCCCACTGCACAGAAGACAGCGACCGCTCCGTCGAGTACTCTCAAGGAACGTTCAACCTCGACAGTGAAGTCAACATGACCAGGAGTATCAATAATATTTATTTTAAACGACTTATCATCAACATTCCAAAACACCGTAGTAGCGGCAGAAGTTATAGTAATGCCGCGTTCCTGTTCCTGCACCATCCAGTCCATGGTAGCGGTACCTTCATGCACCTCACCTATACGATGATTGCGACCTGTATAATACAGAATACGCTCTGTCGTAGTAGTTTTACCGGCATCAATATGGGCCATGATACCGATATTACGTGTCAGAGACAAAGTATTAGTAATATTTTGGTCGTTATTCATCATTTTAATTTACACCTATTAATATATATTAGAATCTGAAGTGTGAGAATGCCTTGTTAGCATCGGCCATTCTGTGGATTTCCTCTTTTTTCTTAAAAGCAGAACCCTCTTCCTTATAAGCCTGCATTATCTCGCCAGCCAATTTATCGCCCATTGTTTTCTCATGACGTTTACGGGCATAACCTATAAGGTTTTTCATGCCAATACTCTGTTTACGTGCCGGGCGGATTTCTGAAGGAATCTGGAACGTAGCACCACCGATACGACGGCTTCTGACCTCCACTTGAGGTGTTACATTCGCCAAGGCTTTCTTCCAAACTTCTATCGGGTCTTCCTGAAGTTTTGCTTCAATAATATCCATTGCCTTGTAGAAAATCTCATAAGCGAGATTCTTCTTACCTTTAAGCATGATATTGTTCACAAATTTAGTGACCAATATATCACCGTACTTAGGATCCGGAAGGATGATTCTTTTTTTTGGTTTAGCTTTTCTCATGTTCTAAACTTTTACAATTTTAATTTACTTCTTTGCTACTTTTTTCGGACGCTTGGCACCATATTTTGATCTGCGTTGCTTACGACCATCAACACCGGCGGTATCCAATGCACCGCGGATAATATGATAACGCACACCGGGAAGATCCTTAACACGACCTCCTCTAATCATCACGATAGAGTGTTCCTGCAAATTATGTCCTTCTCCGGGTATATAGGCATTAACCTCTTTCTGGTTGGTCAAACGCACCCTCGCAACCTTACGCATTGCCGAATTAGGCTTCTTAGGAGTTGTTGTGTAAACACGTACACAAACACCACGACGTTGCGGACATGAATCCAAGGCAGGAGATTTACTCTTGTCTTCCAATTTCTGCCGTCCTTTGCGGACTAATTGTTGAATCGTTGGCATTCTTCTTTTGTTTAAATTACTAATTTTTACTCAAATTATAGGATTTTTTATCCTTTTTTATCTTCTCAAAGTAAAAAAGCACCTTATATATTAGGTTCAAGGGGAGGGATAAGTCTCTTCATTCGACTCTTCTGCTAAACACGACACAAGAACGTAAAGAACTGAATTTCATCATCTTGCATCGTAGAAACCTCTAACGTTTAACTTATCAGGTCCCTATCACTTTTATGTCAGGCTACTTTATCACCTTTTTCAGCCGGCAAAATTACAAACTTTTTCTTTAACACACAACCATTTATACATATTTTTTTTGATTTTTTTAATTATCTTGTTTTAAACCTTTTTTGATACCGTTTTTTTACCGCCAAAATATATTTTCACAATACGTTCTCAACATACATATATTATTGTTATTCAATACTTTTTAGCAACAGCTGTTCTCTCTTCATCATTTTTTTGACTTAACTTAAATTTATAGATGAATTATTATTACCTTTGCACAAATTTTTTGCCGTGTCCGATATATTAGCACATCTTAATGAACCTCAAAAAGAAGCTGTCACTACTGTTGAAGGACCTGTCATGGTCATTGCCGGTGCCGGTTCCGGCAAAACTCGTGCCCTGACACACCGCATAGCCTATATGATTCAGGAAGGAATAAGTCCTTTTTCCATCATGGCACTGACTTTTACCAACAAGGCTGCCAAAGAGATGAAAGAACGCATCATGCAACTTGTTGACCCTTCTCATGCCAAAAGTGTGTGGATGGGTACTTTCCATTCCATATTCGCACGCATACTTCGCATAGAAGCAGAGCATCTTGGCTTTACACAAAACTTTACCATTTATGATACCGATGACTCCAAACAACTCATCAACAACATCATAAAGGAAAAAGAATTGGATAACAAAGTCTATCCTGCCAAGATGGTACTAAACCGTATATCCATGGCAAAGTCTTCACTTTATAATGCCGAAGACTATTGTAAAGACGAAGAGATACAAAAACAGGATTTTCGTGCCAACAAGCCTCTCATAGGCGAGATTTTCAAAGCCTACAACGAAAGGCTGAAACGTGCCAACGCCATGGACTTCGACGACATATTATATTATACAAACGTATTATTGAAAGACTTTCCGGAGATATTATTGAAATATCAGCGGCATTTCAAATATATCCTTGTCGATGAATATCAGGACACCAATCATGCTCAGTATATTATTATCAGAAGAATTGCCGCCATGCATGAAAACATCTGTGTAGTAGGCGACGATGCTCAGAGCATATATGGATTCCGTGGCGCCAACATCCGTAATATTCTGAATTTCCATTCCGATTATCCGGATATGAAACTGATACGTCTCGAACAGAATTACCGTTCTACCAAGACAATAGTAACAGCCGCCAATAACGTCATTGCAAGAAATGAAGAACAAATAAAGAAAAAAGTTTGGTCCGATAACGAAGAAGGCGAACTCATAACTCTGTTGCGTGCCACTACCGACAATGAAGAAGGCACTTTGATAGCAAATTCCATATTCGGATTTAAGATGTCGAGACAGCTTAACTACAAAGACTTCGCCATATTATATAGAACCAACTCACAGTCAAGACCGTTAGAAGAGGCATTGCGTAAACAGGATATACCTTACCGAATCTATGGCGGATTGTCATTTTACGACCGCAAAGAAGTTAAAGACCTTCTCGCCTATTTCCGTCTCGTCGTAAACACCAATGACGACCAGGCATTGTTACGTATCATAAATTATCCTACAAGAGGTATAGGCTCTACTACACAACAACATCTCGAAATTCTTGCTGACAACAGAAAATGCAGTATCTGGGATGTCATTTCTTCCGATGAAGGATTGCCAAAAGAACTCTCGCGCAGTCTCAGCAAGATAAAAGATTTCGTCTTGATGATACAAAGTTTCAGAACAAGACTCGAAAAAGATAACGCTTTCGAACTTGCAAAACATATCACCGACACAACAGGTATCATAAAAGTATTGAAAGAAGATGCGACACCAGAAGGTGTGGCTCGTGTAGATAATGTTGAAGAACTTCTCAATGCCATTATGGAATTTTCCGACAAACAAGTCGATGAGACAACAGGAGAACGTATCAACGTGGGATTGGCAAAATTCATGGAAGATGTTGCACTGCTTACTGATCAAGATAAGGAGACTGAAAACGACGATAACCGCGTCACATTGATGACCATTCACAGTGCCAAAGGATTGGAGTTTCCTTATGTTTATGTTGCCGGTCTTGAGGAAAACCTCTTTCCGGGAGTACAATCGTTAGGCACCAAAGAAGATTTGGAAGAAGAACGACGCCTTTTCTATGTCGCTATCACAAGAGCAGAAAAAAAACTCATTTTAAGTCATGCAGAGAACAGATACAAATGGGGGACCATGACATTATGCGAGCCATCACGTTTCATAGATGAGATAGACAACAGTCTGATAGAAAAGACAAAAAAAGCCTCATTCAAAGGTACCACTTCTATTGGAGACAGGTCTAAATACAATATTTTTAAGGATTTTGACGATTTTAATGTTACTAAACAAAAACCTGTAACAAATACTGCCATGCCTGAATCGGATGACAAAGACTTTGTGCCGGCTGCACCTGAGGAGATAACAGAAGGACTGCGGGTGCTTCATGCCAAGTTCGGACAAGGCACAGTGTCAAAGGTTGAAGGCAGCGGTCCTAACAAAAAAGCCACGGTAATATTTGACAACTGCGGACAAAAACAATTAATGCTCAAATTTGCAAAACTAAGCATACTAAAATCATAAACATACAACATATTCATTATTTTAACGTTAAATATTTAATAAAAACAGCATAACGATATGGATATAGAAGGCATGAAATATAATACCGAACGTGACAAACTCGTGATATCCGAATACGGACGCAACATTCAAATCATGATACAGCATCTTTTGGATATAGACGACCGTCAACGTCGTACAGAAGCAGCTCATTTTGTCATCAACGTAATGGCTCAGATGAATCCCCAAGTCAAAGAATCCAATGATTATCTTCACAAATTATGGGATCATCTGCATATCATATCAGGCTACAAGTTGGATGTCGATTCTCCTTACGATCCTCCGAAACCTGAGGCACAAATAATGAAACCGGAACCTATTGAATATCATAAAAACAACATAAAATTTGGTCATTACGGACAGCATATCTACAACATGATACAAGAAGTCAAGAAGATGGAAGACAGTCCTAAAAGACAAGCATTACTCTACAACATAGCCAACCAAATGAAAAGAGCCTATCTCAGTTGGAATCGTGACACTGTAAATGACTTGTTGATTCTCGATGATTTATACAAATTGTCAAATGGAGAATTTACACTTCCGATTGATACAAAACTAATTCCAACATCCGAGATACTTTCAAAACCTCAATCTCAACAACCACAACAACAGCAAAAGAAAAAGAAAGCCAAAAAGCAGCATGCCATGAAAGTCAATAATCCCAACAGACCAAACAAAAAATAACCATGGGTTCATTCAAAATAGTTGGAGGGAACAAATTATCGGGAGCGATAACGCCTCAAGGTGCCAAAAATGAAGCGATGCAGATATTATGTGCATGTCTGTTGACATCTGAAGTCGTAACTATAACCAATCTTCCTGACATACTCGACATCAACAACCTTATCGAATTGTTCAAAGGCATGGGTGTCAAGATAGAAAGACCTACCCCTGACACTATCAAGGTTCAAGCTGAAGATATCAATTTCGAATATTTCAATACTGATGATTTCATAAAAAAAGCCACGAGTTTAAGAGGCAGCGTAATGATATTGGGTCCTCTGTTAAGCCGTTACGGGAGGAGTTCTCTGCCACATCCGGGAGGCGACAAAATAGGACGCCGTCGTCTTGACACTCATATCATCGGATTAAAAAAACTTGGTGCCATTATTGACCCGACTACTAAGTTTTACAGTCTCAAGGCTCCTGCTGACGGATTAAAGGGCACTTATATGTTGCTTGATGAAGCATCGGTGACAGGTACAGCCAACATCATCATGGCTGCCGTCCTCGCCAATGGCACCACAACTATTTTCAACGCTGCATGCGAACCTTACATAGTACAATTATGCCGCATGTTGACATCTATGGGAGCCACCATAAATGGCATAGGGTCCAATTTATTGACGATACATGGTGTCAAAGAACTTCACGGCACAGAACATCGACTCCTTGCCGACATGATAGAGGTAGGCAGTTTCATCGGTATGGCCGCCATGACAGGCTCCGAGTTGACAATAAAAAATGCCGGTGTCAATGACCTCGGCATAATACCTGATACTTTCCGTAAACTCGGAATAGAATTAAAAATACTGGATGACGATATCATTGTGCCGCAGCAAGACCATTATACTGTGGAAACATTCATGGACGGAGGAATTCTTACGATAGCCGACGCACCATGGCCGGGTTTCACTCCTGACCTTATCAGCATTATACTCGTCGTCGCCACACAGGCTAAAGGCACCGTTCTCATACACCAGAAAATGTTTGAAAGCCGTCTGTTCTTTGTTGACAAGCTCATAGACATGGGAGCTCAGATAATATTATGCGACCCTCACAGAGCCAACATCATTGGTTTAGACCACACTCATGCTTTGAAGGCCATTCGCATGTCATCGCCCGACATACGCGCCGGCGTAGCTCTGCTCATTGCCGCCTTGTCAGCAGACGGCACATCCATAATAGACAATATCGACCAAATTGATAGAGGTTATCAATACATAGACAAACGCCTTAAAGCCATTCACGCTGACATAGAGAGAATCTAATTCCATGTCTCATTCCGACAATATTTTTCCAAAATGAAAACTGACATTTTGTCAATCTGCATTATTGGCAAGTTTTTTGATATGGTAACAAAATAAATTGAAATCAATGAATTAAACTTATGGAAAATAATAACAAAAACAATAATGAAAAAACGCTGTCTGACGAAAATATCAATCTCGACAACGATAAAGAAAAAGATGATAAAGGCAAAAAAAACAAAAACAAATCAAAAAAATGTGACAAACAACAGAACGAGTCACAAACAAAATTTGATGAATTGGAGTTGAAAAACAGCGAATTGGAAGCTAAATATGCCGATATCAATGATAAATACATCAGATTGTTTTCAGAATTCGACAACTACCGCAAAAGAGCGGCAAAAGAAAGAGCCGAGTTGTTTAAGACAGCCTCAGAAGACATTATCAAGAAGATGCTGCCCATATTGGATGATTTCGAGAGAGCTTTGCAAATCATGAAAAAAAGCGACAATAAAGCCGATTTTGAGGGAATTACATTGATTTACAACAAATTAAAGACCATGCTCAATCAAAACGGATTGGAAGAAATACATGCCATGGATGCAGAATTCGATACCGACGAACATGAAGCACTGACAAGTACTCCAGCTCCTGACGAGAGCAAAAAAGGAAAAGTGTTGGACGTGATTCAAAAAGGTTATAAACTCAACGGCAAGGTCATCAGATATGCCAGAGTTGTCGTTGGCAGCTGACAAAATAGATTTTAATTAGTAATGGAGAAAAGAGATTATTATGAAATATTGGAAGTATCGAAAGATGCTTCTGTAGATGATATAAAAAAGGCATACCGCAAAAAGGCTTTGAAATATCATCCTGACAGGAATCCGAACGACAAGGAAGCAGAAGAAAAATTCAAAGAAGCTGCCGAGGCATACGAAGTATTGAGCGATGCCAACAAAAGGGCAAGATATGACCGCTTTGGACATTCCGGATTTACTGAAAGCGATTTCAGCAATTATTCTATAAACGATATATTATTCAATTTCCTTGGTGACTTAGGTGGTTTTGGATTTGGAGGCGGCGGATTCAATTTTGGAGGTGGTTCCGGGAAATATGTAAACAAAGGATCGAACCTGCGTATGCGTGTCAAATTGTCATTGCAGGAGATCAACGACGGCATAACAAAAAAAGTCAAAGTCAACAGATATGTCACATGTAAACATTGCAACGGCAGTGGCTCCAGCGACGGTTCATTGCAGACATGTCCCGTATGCAAAGGACGTGGCTCCATAACACAAGGCGGCGGATTCTTTACCCAGATAATATCCTGTCCTCAATGTCATGGCGAAGGTGAAATAATAAAAAACAAATGTCCCGACTGTCAGGGAACAGGCGTCGTAAAAGGAGAAGAGGTGTTCGACCTCACTATACCGGCCGGAGTAGCGGACGGAATGCAACTTTCATTTCAAGGTAAAGGCAATGCCGGCATACATAACGGCATACCAGGAGACCTTTTGGTTATTATTGAAGAAGAAGAACACTCCGACTTCATTCGTGAAGACGAGAACCTGATATACAATCTGTTTATCAGTGTTCCCGAAGCCATTCTCGGCTGTACGGTAGAAATTCCTCTAATCAATGGCACTACTTCGTTGAAAATACCTGCCGGAACACAATCCGGAGAAGTTATAAGACTCAAAGGTAAAGGCTTGCCAATACTCAACAGCTACGGAAGAAAAGGAGAACTCCTTGTTAATGTTAACGTATGGATTCCTAAGAAATTAAATAAAAATGAAGAAGAAATGATGAAAACCTTACTCGATAGCGACAATATGAAACCAAAATTGTCTGAAAAAGAAAAAAACTATTTCCAAAAACTGCGCGATTTTTTCTCCAAGTAATGTTATTATTTCCAATGTCTATAATGATGACTTATTATTATCATGATTACGACATTGACTTTTTTATCAACATACAAAACAATATCATTTTGTAATAACAAACTGTCATTTTGTCAACATTACGAATAGTATTTGAAAATTATGCAACCATTCATCGAAATAATCAATGTCAGCAAATCATATTCTGACTATAAAGCATTAAACAATGTCAGTTTCAATGTCCCGAAACAAAGTATCTTTGGATTGCTGGGTCCTAACGGTGCCGGAAAGACCACATTGATACGTATCCTGAATCAAATAACAGCTCCTGATGAAGGTCGCATTATGTTTGACGGAACGCCGCTGTCTCAAAGACATGTGTCTATGATTGGTTATCTGCCGGAAGAAAGAGGATTGTATAAAAAGATGAAAGTCGGAGAACAAGCGGTTTACCTCGCCCAATTGAAAGGATTAGATGCCAAAACAGCAGAAAAAAGACTTAAATACTGGTTCGGCAAATTCGAGATCGGCAGTTGGTGGAACAAAAAAGTTGAAGAACTAAGCAAGGGAATGCAGCAAAAAATACAGTTTATCGTGACAGTGATACATGAACCCAAACTGCTTATATTCGATGAACCTTTCTCCGGATTTGACCCTATCAACGTCAATTTGCTGAAAAATGAAATATTGGATATGCGAGACAAAGGTGCCACCATTCTGTTTTCTACACACAACATGGCATCGGTCGAAGAACTTTGCGACAATATAATGCTTATCAACAAAGGCAAAATGCTTCTTGAAGGTGGTGTGACAGAAATAAAACAACAGTTCAAGAACAATATTTTTGAACTGACCATGCAAAACGTAAGCGAAGAAGTGCATCTACCTGAATGTTATAATATAATGTCTTGCGAAAAAAAACAAAACGGCATGACCCATCTTAAAATACAAGCCGACAAGAATATCGATTCCAATGAACTCGTAACCTCAATTTTAAAGAAAGGACGTCTTGTTTCATTCCAGGAATTGCTACCATCAATAAACGACATTTTTATTAAACAAATCAACGACAAAAACAATTCACAAATATGAAAATAGGAATCATCATAAAAAGAGAATATTTGACTCGAGTGCGTAAACGCAGCTTCGTCATCATGACAATATTGACTCCTATACTGTTTGCCGCACTGATGTTTCTTCCGACAATATTGATGAATAACTCGGAAAAATTCGACAAGAAAAGAACCATTGTCGTAAATGATGAAACAGGCTTTTTCAAAGGCAAGTTTAAAAATACCGATGCACATACATTCATTTTTGAAGAC
The DNA here is from genome assembly GCF_056978975.1 of Candidatus Limimorpha avicola. Taxonomy (NCBI): domain Bacteria; kingdom Pseudomonadati; phylum Bacteroidota; class Bacteroidia; order Bacteroidales; genus Candidatus Limimorpha; species Candidatus Limimorpha avicola. The sequence goes on along the minus strand of NZ_DBMCYK010000001.1, from coordinate 212,953 downwards.
AAAGACATTGAATCATTGAAAGAACTTGTAGAACAAGAAGTTTATGATGGCATACTATACATCCCGAGCACCTCTCTGAATCTGCCTGTAAACGCCAAGTTGTACAGTAAGAAAGCATTGCCTATAACATTGAGTTCCTATTTGGAGAACATCATGAAACAGGAACTGCAAAAACAAAAATTACTTGCCTCGGGAATTGACCCGGCTCTCGTCAAGGCTGCCAATGTCGATATCCACATAACAAGTGTACGTTTTGACGAAAACAATGAAGAGAAAAACATGTACAACATATTGGAGATGTTTTTGGGACTCGGATTCGGACTGCTGATATACATGGTGATATTCATGTTCGGTAATCAGGTGATGAGCGGTGTTATTGAAGAAAAGACAAACCGCATTGTGGAGGTCATCGTGAGTTCCGTGAAACCTTTTGAACTGATGATGGGTAAAATCATTGGAACGGCATTAGTTGGTTTGACACAGTTTATGATATGGATAGTGTTGACTCTGTTGATATATTCAGCCGGAATGCTCGCCATCACTCCTCATGAGATGATTTCGACAGGAATGATGAATGAACAAGCTGTTACAACAGACAGCCAGCAGATGATTGTCAAAGCCATGGAAATGACAAACAGTATCAACTTCAAAGGAATACTATTTTGTTTTCTGCTGTATTTTATTGGAGGATACATGTTGTATGCAGCGTTGTTCGCTGCAATAGGATCGTTTGTGGACAATGAAACAGATAAACAGCAATTCGTTTTGCCTGTATCATTGCCATTGTTGTTCGTAATGGTCTGTTGCACCATGATAATCAATAATCCGGACAGCAGTTTCGCTACATGGTTGTCCATAATACCATTCACATCTCCGGTAGCAATGATGATGAGAATACCATACGGAGTGCCGTATTGGCAGATATCCTTGTCTATTGCCTTGCTTGTAGTAACATTTGTTTTTATTACATGGGTGGCAGCGAAAATTTACCGTACCGGTATATTGATGTACGGTAAAAAAACGACATACAAAGAGATATGGAAGTGGTTGAAATATTAAAAAACAACTCTATTTATACCAAAATTTCAAAAAATTTTGTTTAGTAATAAAAATATAGTATTTTTGCACCTCAAAAAATAGGAAAAGTTTAATTTTTATAAAAATCAGATTTACAATGCAGAACAAAGGAGTTATCAAGCTTTTGGCAATATTGCTCGGAGTGTTTACTTTGTATCAGTTATCGTTCACATTTGTCACGAAACGTATTGAGAACAAAGCAGATACATTTGCCAAGAGCGAAGAGTCGGAAAGATTGGCTAATGACTTGGCCCAAGGCAATCAAGATGCTTTTAATTACTATTTGGATTCCATTCAAGATGCAAGAGAAAATTATTACTTGGATTCCATGAGTACTGTAAAGGTATATCCGGTAATCAATTATACATATCGTGATTGCAAAGAAAACGAACTTAACTTAGGTCTAGACCTTAAAGGTGGTATGAACGTGTTGATGGAAGTTTCCATACCAGACATCATCATGGCATTGTCAAACCACAGTACCGACCCTAATTTCGTTGAGGCAATGCGTATAGCCAACGAACAGCATCTCAACAGCCAGAGACATTTTGTGGACTTGTTCGGTGATGCTTACACACAGTTGGATCCCAACGCAAGATTAGCCTCCATATTCCTTTATGAGTTCAAAGACAAAGGTATAACAGTCAACTCAACAAACGAAGAGGTTCTCAAAGTCATAAAAGATGAAACCGACAGTGCAATAGACCGTTCATATCAGATCTTGAGAACACGTATAGACCGTTTCGGTGTGGCTCAGCCCAACATTCAGAAATTGGAAGGCTCAGGACGTATCCTCGTAGAACTTCCAGGCATCAAAGACCCGAAACGTGTCCGTAAACTGTTGCAGGGAACTGCACAGCTGGAGTTTTGGGAGACTTATAATTTCAGCGAACTTTATCAGTATTTTGATGAAGCTAACAAACGTTTGTCTGAAATAAACAAAACGACTACCTCTACAGAGAATGAAGAAGTCGAAGAAGCAGGTGCTGATATCATGATAGAAGACGACAATACTTTGCTGAGTCAAATAGAAAGTAAAGACTCATTGACATTAGCACGAGAGAAGGCCATGGAAGAATATTCAGCCAATAATCCTCTTTATGCAGTGTTGCAACCTTCATACTATCAAAATGAGTCAGGACAGTTCTTGCCTGCCCAAACAGCCCGCGTAGGTATGGCCATGGTAAAAGATACTGCCAACATAAACAGAATGATAAACGAGGTGAAATCAGTCTTCCCACGTAACTTGAAATTTGCATGGTGTGTAAAGCCAAATATTACTGAAGACGGCACAGAATATGTTGACCTTGTCGCTTTAAAGATGTCTCGCGACAACAAAGCTGCTCTCGGCGGAGAAGTAGTCACTGAAGCACGCCAAGACTACAATCAAACAGGCGGTGTTGAAGTGACACTACGAATGAATAGCGAAGGTGCCAAGGCATGGAAACGTCTCACAGGTGAGAACATAGGAAAACAGATAGCTATAGTGCTTGACAACTATGTATATTCATATCCTGTCGTCAACGATGAGATACCTACCGGAGTTTCATCCATCTCGGGCGGCAATATGACAGTAGAAGAGGCACAAGACCTTGCCAACATTTTGAAAGCCGGTAAGTTACCTGCACCTGCCAGAATACTCGAAGAAAACGTCGTAGGTCCTTCACTCGGTCAAGAAGCCATCAATTCCGGTCTATGGTCATTTGTGATAGCTTTCGTTCTCGTCCTTATTTACATGCTGTTCTTCTACAGCAAAGCCGGTTTTGCAGCTGACACGGCACTCGTCGTCAACATCATATTCTTACTCGGTGCATTGACATCATTCGGTACGGTATTGACACTACCGGGTATCGCAGGTATAGTGCTTACTTTGGGTATGGCTGTTGACTCCAACGTCATTATCTACGAACGTATTAAAGAAGAACTTCGTGCCGGCAAAGGTCTCCGTTCAGCCATTCAGGACGGTTACAAAGCAGCCTACTCAGCTATACTCGACGGTAACATCACAACATTCCTCACCGGTTTCATTCTATTTAAATTCGGTACCGGTCCCGTACAAGGTTTCGCCACAACATTGATGATAGGTATCTGTACTTCTTTGTTTACATCTATCTTCATCAGCCGTTTGGTGTTGGAAGGCTGGCTCAAAAGAAACAAAGAAATTACTTTCTCCAACAAACTGACAAGAAACTTCTTGAAAGATGTTCATTTCGACTTTATCAAATTCAGCAATAAAGCATTTATCATAGCCGGTATATTCATCCTTATCAGTGTAGGTTCTCTTGCATTGAGAGGTCTTAACCTCGGTATTGACTTCAAGGGTGGTCGTAACTATGTCGTTCGTTTCGACAAAGAGGTTTCTGTTGACCAAGTGCGTAACGCATTGGGTGATGTAGCTGAGTTTAATGACGATGTACCGGAAGTGAAAACATACGGACCAAGCCGTCAGGTAAAGATTACTACTAAATATAAAATCAACAGCAATGATCCAGAAGTTGACAGTGAGATTCAAAATCTCCTTTATAACGGTCTTAAAGGATTTTACAGCAAAGACCTGACATACGAACAATTTACTTCTGACAGCGATAAGAGCGATATGATGCTTGGTATCCTCAGCTCACAAAAAGTTGGTGCTACAGTAGCTGACGACGTGACACGCAACGCTTTCATAGCCGTTATTCTTTCGCTTATTATTATCTTTGCATACATAGCCATACGTTTCAGAAGATGGGAATATGGTGTATCCAGCGTTATCGCTCTTACACACGACACCATAATTGTGATAGGGATGTATTCATTGTTCTACAATGTTCTTCCTTTCAGCATGGAGGTTGACCAGTCGTTTATAGCTGCTGTATTAACAATCATCGGATATTCCATCAACAATACAGTGGTTATTTTCGACCGTATCCGTGAGAATGTGAAATTATTCCCGAAAAGGACATGGCTCGAACGTATCAACAATGGTGTCAGCAGTACATTATTACGTACAATCAACACCTCCGGTTCTACATTAGTGGTATTGCTCGCCATCTTTATCTTCGGCGGTGAGACTATACGCGGATTCGTATTTGCCCTGTTGGTAGGTATCTTGGCCGGTACATATTCATCATTATTTGTAGCTTCTCCTATAGCATACTATCTGTTCAAAGGCAAGAAGCATGATGAAGAACTCCTTCTTGGAAATAGCAAGAAAAACAAATAATATCGCAGAGTATTAAAATCTCTGCACATTAAGTTCCAACCGGATATAAATTCGGTTGGAACTTTTTTTTGAAAAAACGACATTGAAGCAGCAAATGCCACCGCAGTAATTTTTCTTGCTCTTTTACGAATAATTTTATACTTTTGCAAAATATAAGACGTTATGTCAAAAATATTATCTATGAGAAAATCAATTCTTATCGCAATATTATTTGCTTTATGCTTTGTTTCGGCACAAGATGTTATTGCTCAACGTCGTAACCCGGCAAAAAATGCCGATATAGCATTCGAACGCAAACAATATTATTCTGCAATAGAAAAATACAAAAAAGCTTATAAGAAAACAGGCAAAAAGAAATATAAAGACGAAAGGATTCGAATAACGTATCAATTGGGTGAATGTTACAGACTGACAGAATCTTATCGTCTGGCAGCGGCTCAATACAAAAGAGTAGTCAAGTCGGAATTTCCAAAAGAACATCCGGAGGTTTATTTGTATTATGGCGATGTCTTGAAATCCGAAGAGAAATATGAAGACGCTTTATATTATTATAATCTTTACAGTGAAGCTGTTCCAGATGACCCTCGAGGACAAAGAGCTGCAGAAGATATACAATATATTCAAGAATGGATGGAATATCCTTCCAAATACGAAGTGACAAGGATGAAAAACCTTAATTCCAGAAGCAGCGACTTCGGAGTAGCATGGACAAGCAACAATTTCAATGAAATAATATTCTCATCATCAAGAGAAGGAGGAGTCACCAAAGAAAAAGACGTAATAACAGGACAACATTTTGCTGACTTTTATACTGTAAGACAGGACAAAAACGGCGAATGGGGCGAAGTGAATCTCGCCGATGATGCCGATATTATAAACAGTGAAGGCAGTGAAGGTACTCCTTTCATCAACAAAGCCTTCAATACCATGTATTTCACACGCTGTCCCAACCATAAAAACAGAGAGTCGGGTTGTCAAATCATGAAGTCATCACGCAGTGGCAGTTCCTGGGGCGACCCCGTCACTGTAACTATTGCCAATATTGACAGTCTCGACGTAATAGGACATCCTACATTGACAGACGATGAGTTGATAATGTATTTCGCCGCCGACCGTAAAGGCGGCTTCGGAGGTAAAGACATCTGGGTCACAACAAGAGAAGACAAAGGGTCTGATTTCTCCCGACCGTTTAACCTCGGTCCTGTCGTCAATACTGCAGGAGATGAGATGTTTCCTTTTTTAAGAAACGACAGCACTCTTTATTTCTCATCAAACGGTCATGGAGGAATGGGCGGATTGGATATCTTCGTCACTACAATAGACAGCACAGGTAACTGGGGCATGCCAAAAAACCTGAGATCTCCTATCAATTCCATAGGCAACGATTTTGCCATCGTATTTCATCCTACGGAAGAAAGAGGCTTTTTCGCAAGTAACAGAGACTCTCGCAATGGTCTTGATGACGATATTTACTATTTCATTGAACCTCCCATTATGTTTACTGTCACCGGCAATATTAAAGACCTTAACACCCTTCAGTATGTAGAGGGAGCTAACGTACGTCTGTCAACGGCTGAAGACGGAGTGGTGGCTTCTACATTGAGCAGTGAAAGCGGCAATTTCCTGTTCACCAACAATCAAGTATTTCTCAACAAATTATATATCTTGACGATAGACAAAGACAACTATTTCACCTTGACTGACACAATCAACACAATAGGATTGGAGTTTAGCCGTGATTTCACCAAAGATTATGACCTCTCTCCAATACCGGATCAACCGGTGGTGTTGCCTGATATCTTGTATGACCTTGCCAAATGGGATCTTAAACCTCAATTTGAAGACTCATTGCAAAGTCTTATTGAAACATTACAAATCAACCCTACCATTACCATAGAATTGGGCTCTCATACTGATAACCGCGACAGCGAGGAACGCAATGATATCTTGTCTCAAAAAAGAGCACAGTCGGTAGTGGATTATCTTATATTAAGAGGAATAGACCCGTTGAGGTTGACAGCAAAAGGTTACGGGGAACGTGTGCCAAGAACCTTGCAGAAAGATTATGTCATCGACGGATATACATTTAAAGCCGGAACAGTGCTGACAGAAGAATTTATCAACAGTTTAGAATCCAACAATCTTAAAGAAGCTGCCCACCAACTGAACCGTAGAACAGAATTCAGAGTACTCAGCAAAGACTATGTGCCACGAACCAATATCAGCGATAATCAAACTGCACATATAAGACTGCGTCCCGAAGATAATAAAATTGATTTCGTACAAGATACAAGAGGTAACTTCTCGTTCAATGCCATTGTAAACGCATATACAGAACGTATTACTTACGACCAGTCATTCGACTTCGGCGTGTCACAAATCAAAGCCATGGCAATGCTCAAAGACGGTATCATTACTAAAAATGACTTCAAAGGCGATGATATAGATAAAATCATCACTGCAGGAGCCATCAAAAATCTTTCTGTCTTTGTCATAAAAGAGATGCGCATAGCGGACAAGACTCTTTACAATGTTGAAGTTACTGTATATAATAACTTATTGTACGATTGGGTGATTGGACAAAAAGTGTTAAAGAAATTCGGCAATTTCGAATTCGACATCAACACTATGAAATTAATCTTCAAATAACATAATATCAAGATATTATGCCAATAGAACAAAGATATCAACTTCGAGGTGTCTCTGCTGAGAAAGAAGACATCCACAAAGCAATAAAAAAACTTGACAAAGGATTGTATCCTAATGCTTTTTGCAAAATCATACCCGACATCTTGGGAGGAGACGATGAGTTCTGCAATATAATGCATGCCGATGGCGCCGGCACCAAGTCGTCACTCGCATATCTGTATTGGAAAGAAACCGGCGATATTTCGGTATGGGCAGGAATAGCACAGGATGCCATAGTAATGAATACCGATGACCTCATGTGTGTCGGTGCTACCGACAATATGTTACTGTCGTCAACGATAGGACGCAACAAAAATCTTATACCAGGAGAAGTGATATCTGCCATCATAAATGGAACAGAAGATTTCCTTGCGACATTGCGCTCTCATGGTATTGGAATATATCTTACCGGAGGTGAGACTGCTGATGTAGGGGACCTGGTACGCACTGTTATCGTTGACAGTACCGTAACAACACGCATGAGACGTGATGAAGTAATAAACAACCATATACAGGTTGGTGACGTCATTGTAGGCTTTGCTTCATACGGTAAAGCTTCATACGAAAATTCATATAACGGCGGTATGGGAAGCAATGGCCTCACATCTGCCAGACATGATATGCTTTCTCATTGTTATTCCAATGATTATAAAGAAAGCTATGACAACAGCTTACCTGAAGACTTGGTCTATTCCGGACCGTCCAGACTAACTGACCCTACTGAAGTGAAAGGCGTTGATGTTGGAAAACTCATCTTGTCTCCCACCCGCACTTACCTACCTGTTATGGTTCCAATATTCAAAGAGTTACGCCATAAAATCCATGGCATGATACATTGTAGCGGCGGTGCGCAAACAAAAGTACTGCATTTTATAGACAAACTGCACATAGTGAAAGACAACATGTTCGAATTACCTCCTTTGTTCAGAATGATACAATCTGCATCCGGAACAGATTGGAAAGAAATGTACAAAGTGTTCAACATGGGACACCGACTTGAAATTTACACGGACATAGCATCAGCAGAAACAATGATGGAAATAGCCAGAAGTTTCAATATTGAATCACAAATCATCGGTCATGTTGAACCTTCGGACAGTAAACATCTGACAATAAAAAGTCAATATGGCATATTTCAATATTAATTGACACAAGCTCTATGGATATAATCGATAAACTTGAAGCAATAAAAACAAAATGGGAGTCTTTGAAAGAACAACTTAATGACCCCGAGTTGATGAACGACATGAAACGTTATGTCAAAATCAACAAAGATTATAAAGACTTAGAACCTGTCGTCAATGCTTTCACACAATATAAAACTTTACTCGCAAATATAGAAGAAGCGAAAGAAATCCTAAAAATCGAGAAAGATGAAGACCTCAAAGAGATAGCTCAAGAGGAACTTGACATCGCCATAGAGAAGTGTGCGAAGTTAGAGGAAGAGATACGTATCATGCTTATACCCAAGGACCCTCAAGACAGCAAAAATGCCATTGTTGAAATACGTGCCGGAACAGGAGGTGACGAAGCATGTATCTTTGCAGGCGATTTGTACAGGATGTATATGAAATATTGTGAAACTAAAGGCTGGAAAACAGAACTTGTTGACATGAATGAAGGTACCGTCGGTGGATTCAAAGAAGTGGTTTTCAATGTAATAGGAGAAGGTGCTTACGGACTTCTAAAATTCGAATCAGGAGTACACAGAGTACAGAGAGTACCCAAAACAGAGACGCAGGGCAGGATACATACTTCAGCAGCATCCGTGGTGGTATTGCCGGAAGCTGAAGAATTCGACATAGAACTTAATGAAAAAGATATACGTAAAGATACTTTCTGCTCCTCAGGACCCGGTGGACAATCTGTCAATACCACATATTCTGCTATTCGCCTCACCCACATACCAAGTGGCATAGTGGTGACATGTCAAGACGAAAAATCACAGATCAAGAACCTCGCCAAGGCTATGAAAGTACTTCGTACACGTCTTTTTGAACGTGAATACAACAAATATCTCGAAGAGATAGCCTCAAAGCGTAAAACGATGGTATCTACAGGAGACCGTTCTGCCAAGATACGCACATACAATTGGCCTCAAGGCAGAGTGACTGACCACCGTATCGGTCTCACAGTATATAATCTACCTGCAATTATCGACGGTGACCTGTCTGAATTTATCGAAAAATTACAAATGGCGGAAAATGCCGAAAGATTAAAAGAAGGATTAGAATAATGAATAAACAAGAACTTATAAATCAAATTTATGCAAAGAAATCTTTTCTTTGCGTCGGATTAGACACCGATATTGCCAAGATTCCGGAATATCTTCTCGAATATGAAGACCCGGTCTTCGAATTCAACAAGAGTATCATTGATGCCACGGCAGAATATACCATAGCTTACAAGCCAAATTCGGCATTTTATGAGGTTTATGGTGCAAAAGGCTGGCTGTCATTGGAAAAAACAATAGCTTATATCAAAGAGCATTACCCGGAAATTATGGTAATTGCCGATGCCAAAAGAGGAGATATCGGCAATACCTCTGCAAATTATGCAAAGGCTTTCTTCAAGACACTCAATGCCGATGCCATTACAGTGGCACCATACATGGGTCTGGATTCTGTAGAACCTTTCCTGAATTTCGAAGATAAATGGGTAATCCTTCTTGCTTTGACATCAAACAAAGGCTCCAAAGATTTCCAATATATTGGCACAGACAAAGGCACTTTATATAAAACCGTCTTATACAAAGCTATTGAATGGGCGGACAGCAACAAACTAATGTTTGTCGTAGGTGCCACACACCCTGAAGAACTTAAAGAGATAAGAGAAATATTGCCGGATTATTTTCTTCTTGTCCCTGGTGTAGGAGCGCAAGGCGGGTCAATAGAAGATGTCGCCAACAATGGACTTAACAAAGAATGTGGACTGATAGTCAATTCATCACGAGGCATTATATATGCATCAAAGGATACTTTTTTTGCTGAGGCTGCAGCTGAAGAGGCAAAAAAATTGCAACAAAAGATGCAATTATTCTTATAATACTGTATGCTCCAAAAACATAAATAAAATGTGACACGTACATTTACCTGCCACAGTGTTTTGTAGATTTAACCTTGACAAATATATGTTTTGTTTGCCGTAATAATTTAACTTGTAAGATTTTTTGATTCACATAATCTTATTTCTTCTCACTTTTAAATAAAAAGGTGTAAAGGGAAAAATCCTTCACACCTTATTTTATATTTGACAATTATGTCAAAAAGTTATCTTACTACAGAAACCTTCTTGGTAGTTGCATTACCTTCGTTATTCATAACGCGAACAAAATAAACACCTACAGAAAGGTTTTCAATATTTACTGACGACTCGTTACCAGATTCCACGACCTCGACAAGTTGACCTAAAGAATTGAATACCATAACCTTAGCTATATCAACACCTTTCACATATACAACACCCTTTGAAGGATTCGGATAAATATTACAGTTGACACCATTATTTTCGTCTATAGCATCATATTCTGTTGTGAAAGACTTCTCTTCGCCATATACTATTTGATCGTTGCCTGTTCTGGCAAATGCCTTGTACAAATATTCAGTACTATGAGTAAGACCGGTAAGCTGTATCTCGAAGTCAGTCGATACTGAAGCAGCTGTAGCCTCATGATATGTCGTCTCATCTGCAGTACGATACATAACGCCTACTTCCACAGGTGTACCGCCGGCAAAAGAACCTCCGACTATTGCTTCAGTAGGACCGAGCACTGTCGCATCGGCAGTAGTGACAGACATTGTCGCATCACTATTTATAGAGATCAAGTGAGATGCTTCGGAGCCAAATTCTCCGTCACCATCAATAATGACATTGCCGTCTGCATCTTTCAACTGATAATAACCTTGACCATAAGCACAGCAAATTCCATTACCAACATTGTCATAGATGCTCAATAACATACATTCGTTTGCAGGAACAGTAAATTCCTCTCTGTGAAGTTCTGTTGCTGTCGAACCTTGCAACATGGTGTAAGGACCACCGGAAGCATAAACAGTACCATTATAACCTGTAACTTCCCATGTAGTCTGGTTACCAAACTTATCCTGCATGATATCGAGAGTGAAAGTAACTTCCTCTCCGGTAACGTTCAAATCCATCCATTCATCGCAAGTAACGGTAAAAGACTGCTCCAAATCATAAGGAACACCATTAGCCTCAACAATTCTGACTACTCCGCTATGAGTACCGAACGGGACATCAATTTGGAGAGTAATTTGTTCTGAGAAAAACTGCTGCAAGGAACCATTCCATTCACTTTCAGTCACCTCACCATCTAATTCAATCTCAAATTTAACATTTGTCAATTCTTCAACGCCACCATTTTTCATTGTCATGACAACTTCTTTAGTATGGCTACAAGAAACACCGGCAATTTGTTCCACACCTGTGATATATGGGAAAATAGGTTCATCGGAGCCTATATTCGTTTCTATTTCACAAGCAGAAAGAATAGGACGTGTTGCTGCACCCTGTTGAGTTTCAGAAACCCAAGCGAGGAAAAATACGTTGTCAAGGTCAACCTCCACACCATTGGGATCACCGATGATTTCGGGAATCTCGTAAGTATAACTTCTTGTTATCAAAGTACCTTGTGTTGTAGGAGTAATCTCCTCGCCCCATGCAGAAGAAGTTATGACATCACGCAATATATGCATGTGGCAATATTGTCCATTAATCATTTGTTCCGGATTGGAAGTACCGCCAGACTGTGACCCGAGAATACTGTCCTGCAACATTGCCACTGTGAGATAGTTTGTTGTTTGAGCACTATTATCAGTATAATATACCTCTACATCAATAGTAGCCACACGAGTAGCCGGATTGATAACAGCCATACCTGCAACATTGAGCACTGCTGGTTGATTCAATTGTTGAGTTGCTGCACTTGTCCATTCACCACGACCAATAGCACTCGCCGTAGAACGGTTAACAACACCGGAAGGATAACCGGATATTGAGAATCCGTTATGTATGGTCTGACCATCCTGACAAATGAGATTAGGATAAGATGTAGGAGCAAAACCACCGGCATGAACATTGATAGCCCATACTCTGCCGGGATTATCACGCATGATCTGATTAGCTATTCTGTGGCCATCAGGACAATAGCCACAGTTTCTTCCCGTAAACTCTTCAAGAATAACATTTTTGTTTGAAGGTTCTGTCGAGACGTATTGCTGAGCATTCATTTGAAGAATATAAGCAAATACCACGCACAATAAAAGTGTAAGTTTTCTCATAAACTAATATTTATTAAAATTATCAATTAAATTCCTTCTACTATGGTAGTCCAGCCGAACTCGTCCGGTTCTGTACCATATTGGATACCACGCAATTTATTATAAAGTTTCTCACTCCAAGGACCCGGTTTGCCGTCTTTTGAGAATACGTATGATTTACCTGTCTCAGGGTCGTCGATACGTTGTATAGGACTGATAACGGCAGCAGTACCGCAAGCACCGGCTTCTTCAAAAGTAGCGAGTTCTTCCTCGGCAATAGGTCTGCGTTCGACTTTCATGCCTAGAGATTCTGCCAACTGTATCAAACTCTTGTTAGTGATGGATGGCAATATGGAAGTCGATTTAGGTGTGATGTATGTATTATCTTTAATAGCGAAAAAGTTGGCAGCGCCGGCCTCGTCAATATATTTCTTTTCTTTTGCATCGAGATAAAATTCGCAGGCATATTCACCACCATGACAAGCCTCAATATGAGCACGCATACTTGCAGCATAATTACCACCCACCTTGTAAATACCTGTTCCAAGAGGAGCAGAACGATCATATTTACGTGTAATAACGTATGGGTTAGCCATAAAACCACCTTTGAAATAAGGACCAACAGGCGTTGCAAATACAAGGAACAGATATTCATCAGCCGGACTGACACCAACTTTAGCACCCGTACCAATGATAAGAGGACGTAAATATAATGATGCTCCACTTTCATAAGGAGGAATAAATTCTGCATTGAGTTTTACACATTTAATCATTGCTTCCTCAAATCTGTCAAGAGGGAAACGTTGCATCATGATACCGTCACATGACGATTGAAGTCTCTTGGCATTTTCGTCAAGACGGAAAATACGCACTTTACCATCAGCACCACGGAAAGCCTTCAAGCCTTCAAAAGCTTCTTGTCCATAATGAAGACATGTAGCAGCCATGTGAATATTAATAGTTGTTTCCGATGAGATTTCAAACTCACCCCACTTTCCATTTCTGTAATAGCAACGTACATTATAGTTCGTTGGATAATAACCAAAAGGTAATTTTTCCCATTCAATCTTTTGCATAATTCTAATATTTTAGTTAATTGTTAATTCAGTCATAAATTTTAAAGATGCACAAAATTAAGTAATTTTTAATTAATATGCACATCATTTTACAAATATTTTTATTTTCGATATTTATAGTTTCAATAGCTTAAATTCATTAACTCAAAAATTCTTTCTAAATAATGACGTTGTATGCCATAACGTTTTTTTAATTCCTGTATCTGTCTAATTATAAGCTCTTTATCAGGTTCAACAACAGTTTTTCTTCCAACAAGAAGCACATTTTTAGGAGTATGCTCCATCTCAATAAACTCCATAATCTGAGTTTTATAACCGAAATATTCCATTATCAATGCTCGGATAGTATCCGTTATCATGACTGCCTGACGTTCTAAAAATATACCATAACGTGTCATACAGTCCGAGACCCCGGATTTTTCCATTTCGGCACGTATCTGTTTATGACAACATGGTGCACATATTAATAATTTTGCATTATTTTCAATCCCTTTTATAATAGCATCATCAGTGGCAGTATTGCATGCATGCAGTGCTATAAGAACATCTATTCTCTGAGGTTTATAATCTTCAATAGTACTATGAATGAAATCAAAATCAGGCATCTGACAATCGCGTATTATCTCATTGACTTTCAATACAATATCCTCACGTACCTCAACGCCTTCCAATATAAATCTTTTATTATAATGTTTTGACAGATGTTCATACAAAGCGAAAGTAAGATATCCTTTTCCGGCACCCATGTCGGCAATTCTCAACTCATCGTCGAAAGAAGTGTTGCGGATAAGAGAATCGACTATTTCCACATACTTGCATATCTGCTTGAACTTATGTTGCATATCGGCGAGCACCTTACCTTCTCGTGTAGTAAGTCCCAGTCGAAACCACCATATATTACGAGGATCTATCAGACGATTTTTAACATGGTCATGTTCCAAATCCGCCTCCCTGTACTCTTTGACCGGCTTGCAAATCAACGTAGGTTTCCCTTTGCGGCTTATCAACAAGGTGATATCTTCAGTAACGGTAAACAAAGATGCACTGAGAAACCTGTCATTCAACAAAGATTCAATCAATGACACGAACTGTTCCATATCATAATTCAGTGTCTCATCTCTCCTATCGTATCTATATGTAAATGAATACATCAATCTGTCTTTTATTCTGACGGGTTTGATATATACATTACGCAATTCATCACTTTTAGCTACAGGTTTCGACAATGTCAATTTCACAAAAGAACCCTGTTGCAAAGCGGCTGTCAGTTTTTCAAAAAAACGTTCCATGGCATAATTAATATCAATGCAAAAATAACACTTTTTTATAATAAAGAAGTCATTTTGTCAGTCTTGCAATTTGGCACATACTTTGATAAAAAACAAAAAAATTAAAAACAAAACATTATGACAAAAGGATCTATTGGTGTAAAAACAGAAAACATTTTTCCTGTAATAAAGAAGTTTCTATATTCTGAAAATGAAATATTTTTAAGAGAACTCATCAGCAATGCCGTTGATGCGACACAGAAACTGAAAGCATTGGCAAGTGCCGGAGAATTTACGGGCGATTTGGGCGATTTAACCATAAAAGTCGATGTAAACAAGAAAAAGAAAACCATAACCATACATGACAGAGGCATTGGCATGACAGCAGAAGAGGTTGACAAATACATTAACCAGATAGCCTTTTCGGGAGCCACGGAATTCGTTGAAAAATTCAAGACACAGAGTGAGGCGGAAGCTGCATCCATAATAGGTCATTTCGGCTTGGGGTTTTATTCTGCTTTCATGGTATCAGACAAAGTGTCGCTTATCTCTAAATCATATACACAAGCCCCTGAAGACAAAGGTGTTATATGGGAATGCGACGGCAGCCCGGAATTTACTATGGAACCTATCAAAAAAGGAGACAGAGGTACTGACGTAATATTGTACATCACTGATGACTGTTCCGAATTTCTCGAAGAAGGCAGAATAAGAGAATTGCTCAACAAATATTGCAAGTTCTTACCTGTTCCTATCCAATTTGGAATGAAGAAAGAGGAAGAACCCATAGAAGGCGAAACCGACAAAAACGGCAACCCTAAGACAAAAACTGTTGAAAAACCATGGATTATCAATAGTGTAGAACCATTATGGAAGAAATCTCCATCCAAGATAGAGGACAAGGAATACGATGATTTTTATCATGTTTTATATCCCATGAATTTCGACACTCCTTTGTTCCATATACATCTTAACGTGGATTATCCTTTCAACCTCACCGGTATTCTATATTTTCCTAAAATCAAAAACAAATACGAATTTCAACGCAACAAGATACAGTTGTACTGCAATGAAGTATTTGTCACCGACTCTGTCGAAGGTATTTTGCCAGACTTTCTGAGTCTGTTGCACGGTGTTATCGATTCACCGGATATCCCGCTTAACGTCAGCCGTTCATTCCTGCAAAACGACCAGAACGTAAAAAAAATATCAGGTTATATTACCAAAAAAGTCGCAGAGAAACTTGAAGAGATGTTCAAGAAGGACAGAGCGGATTATGAGAAGAAATGGGATGACATAAAAGTATTCATTGTTTATGGCATGGTGACAGACCCGCAATTTTTCGAAAGAGCCGAGAAATTTGCTCTGCTTAAAGATACAGACGGCAATTATTACACTTTGGAAGAGTATAAAAAGAAGATTGAAGATACGCAGACCAACAAAGATAAACGTCTCGTCTATCTTTATGCCACTAACGAAGATGAGCAATACGCCAACATTGAAAATGCCAAGTCTCGCGGATATAATGTTCTCTTGATGGACGGAATCCTCGACTCTCATTTCATCAGCAGTATGGAACAAAAATTCGAAAACACGCAATTCTCACGTGTGGATTCCAACACCATCGACAAACTTATTGAGAAAAAAGATGATGACACAGTCTCCAAGTTAAGCGACAGCGATAAGGAAAGCATCAAGGCCTCTTTTGAAGCTATCATAGACAAGACTGTTTTCTCGATAGAATTTGTCAACATGAATGAAAATGAAGTTCCTGTAGAACTTACCCAAAATGAATGGATGCGCCGTATGAAAGATATGAATATGGTTGGCGGCATGTCGATGTGGGGTGACATGCCAGATCATTACACATTAATAATAAATACAAACAATAATGTAATAACTTCGCTCGTTAATAAAGATGAAGACAGTCGAAAAGAGGTTATTTCCCAGCTATACGACCTTGTCAGACTCTCGAAGAATCTTTTAAAGGGAAAAGAACTCAATGAGTTCATAAAACGCAATTTCGACAGTATGCAATAACAAATTCATGAAATGAAAAAGAAAAGCACAATTATCATTATCGTTGTCATTGTTGTCATAATACTCCTATTTTCCTGGGTAAAAGGCACTTACAACGGCTTAGTATCAAAAGAAGAAGCTGTTAATTCGCAATGGGCTCAAGTTGAGAATGTATATCAACGTCGTAGTGATCTTATACCCAATTTGGTGGCCACAGTAAAAGGTTATGCCGAACATGAACAGGAAGTCTTGACCGATGTTGTTGAAGCAAGAGCCAAAGCCACTTCCATCAACCTTAATGCCGACAATATGACACCAGAGAACATGCAGGTATTCCAAAATGCGCAGGAACAGTTGTCCGGAGCATTGTCGAGATTGTTGTTAACTGTAGAGAAATATCCTGATTTAAAGGCGAATCAGAACTTTTTAGAACTGCAGGCACAACTTGAAGGCACTGAGAACCGTATCACTGTAGAACGTCAGAAATTCAACAACACGGCTAAAGAATACAATCAGTCAATAAGACATTTCCCTGCCAACATATTTGCCAATATGTTCGGTTTTGAAAAGATAACATATTTTGAGGCTCAACAGGGTGCTGAAGTTGCTCCCAAAGTTGAGTTTTGACAACGAAGAGGCTGTCATATAAGACAGCCTCTTCTTAACTTAATTATATGACAGCCAGGAATTTTTTCAGTAAATTAGAAATTAAAAGAATTGTAGCCGCAATACAAGAAGCGGAAAAAGACACTTCCGGGGAGATTCGTGTACACATAGACAATTTCTGTAAAGGAGACGCCATAGAAAGGGCCACTGAGGTGTTTTTTAAACTTAAAATGAATGAAACCGCACTACGTAACGGCGTACTTATATATTTAGCAGTAAAAGACCACAAATTTGCCATCATTGGCGATGAAGGTATCAACAATGTCGTTGAAAATGATTTCTGGGAAGACATAAAGAACGACATGACACAATCTTTTAGAAACAATTTATTTACCGACGGCATAATATATGGAGTACTTCGCTGTGGTAAAAAACTAAAGGCGTATTTTCCTCATCAGGAAAATGACATTGATGAGCTTAGCAACGAAATTTCTTTTGAATAAAACAACATGAAAAAGTCTATTTTTTATTACATCCTATTTTTCTCTTTTTTATTTTTTTGTAAAACGACATTCTCACAAGACATTCCCGGCAGACCGGATCCGCCACGTCTTGTAAACGATTTCACATCGACACTGTCAAAAAACCAGATCAACCAACTTGAACAGAAAGTGGTAAACTATAACGACAGTACTTCTACTCAAATATGTGTAGTGTTAGTCAACAGTTTACAAGGATACAGCGCTAACGAATATGCATATAGCATCGGAGAAAACTGGGGCGTTGGCGGAAAAGAAAACAACGGCGTTGTATTGCTCATCAAACCCAAAGGAAAAGAGAAAGGCGAAGTTGCAATATCAGTAGGATACGGAATAGAACCATATCTTACCGATGCCATCTGCAAAAGAATCATAGAAACTCAGATGAAAAGCTATCTCATTGACAATGATTACTATTCTGCCATTAACACAGCCATAGACTCCATTATCAACGAACTTGTTGCTGCCAAGTTCAAGCCAACCGGAAACAATGGAGAAAATGACGGATTGATTTTGATTCCCATAATAATATTAATCGTAATGATTTTAATCATAAAAATAATGGGAAGAAGTAAAAGTGTCACCTACACTTCTAAAAACGATGGCAAAGACTTATTCAATTTATGGCTTTTATCGATGTTCTTTAACAACAGAAACAATCATTTTGGAGGAGGATCCTCATTTGGAGGAGGATCATCGTTTGGAGGTTTTGGCGGCGGTCATTTCGGAGGAGGCGGAGCCTCAGGAAGCTGGTAAACGATGATATTGTTTGTTTTCCGATAATCCAAATTATCTTTTACCTGAAACGTCAATCTTTTATCAACAGGTAATAACATCCTATTTCTTGAAATAAACATTTTTTCAGAAATGTTGTATAGCAATTATTAATTGACGAAAGACACAATTATTACATGTCTCACACTATATTATAAAAAACACCCACGAGGCAACAATAAACTCGAATCAGTAATAAACTTATCGTATTTCATCTTCCCCGTGGGTATTAACAACCGTTATCCAAGAAATCCTGATAAATAAATGGATAAACAGTTATTCAGTTGAAAACAATCAAAACATTAAGGTTTCAACGAAAACATAACAATGTAGGTAACAATATACATTGTTAATAAATCATTGATCACCCATTAACTTTTGCCATGTGAGCGATAAGGTCGAGTACCTTATTTGAATAACCAATCTCGTTATCATACCATGACACCACTTTCACGAAAGTATCTGTCAAAGCTATGCCTGCTTTAGCATCGAAGATAGAGGTACGTGTATCGCCGAGGAAATCCGAAGACACGACAGCGTCTTCAGTATAACCGAGGATGCCTTTAAGTTCGCCCTCTGAAGCTTTCTTCATGGCGGCGCAGATTTCATCGTATTTAGCCGGTTTTGCAAGGTTCACCGTAAGGTCCACCACAGAGACGTCGAGAGTAGGAACACGCATCGACATACCGGTAAGTTTACCGTTAAGGGAAGGAATGACTTTACCGACTGCTTTGGCAGCACCGGTTGAAGAAGGTATAATGTTACCGGAAGCAGCACGTCCGCCACGCCAGTCTTTCAATGAAGGACCGTCAACGGTTTTCTGTGTAGCCGTAGTTGAGTGGACAGTCGTCATCAAACCATCGGTAATACCCCAATTGTCATGCAATACCTTTGCAATAGGAGCAAGACAGTTGGTCGTACATGAGGCATTGGATACAAATTGTGTTCCTTTGACGTATGCATCCTGGTTGACACCACAAACAAACATCGGAGTATCATCTTTTGAAGGAGCTGACATCACCACATATTTAGCGCCGGCATCAATATGACCCTGTGCTTTTTCTTTTGTAAGGAACAAACCTGTAGATTCAACGACATACTCAGCACCGACCTCATTCCATTTCAAATCGGAAGGATTCTTCTCCGCAGTGATACGAATGCTGTGACCATTGACTATGAGAAGACTTTTTTCCATATCGTATGCAATCTCGCCTTCGAATTTGCCATGCATAGTGTCATATTGAAGCATATATGCCAGATAATCCACCGGACAAAGGTCATTAATACCTACAATTTCAATATCTTCGCGTGTTTGTGCTGCGCGAAATACAAAACGACCGATACGGCCGAACCCATTAATACCTACTTTAATTTTTGCCATAATTTATACTTTTAAATTAATCTGAATGTTCAAACAATTTCAAAAATGCAATGTTTTTTTAAAATGATATTTTTTGCAAAGTTAAAACTTTTTCATTAAAAAACTATAATCAATTTTTTATTTAAAAATTTTTGTTAAAAGAGTATAATAATAATTCTCTTTCAAAAAAACATTTCTATCATTATAAACAAATTCAGTAATAAAAGTGATAAAATAAACCAACGAAAAATGTTCAAGCAAAGCGCAAAAATAATTTTTAAAAGAATACTCAAAAATATTATCTTTGCACCATGAAAAATATCAGAAATTTTTGCATCATAGCACATATAGACCATGGCAAAAGCACATTGGCTGACAGATTGCTTGAGTTTACCGACACCTTAACGAAGAAAGAGTTGGTAAACCAGGTTCTTGACGATATGGATTTGGAGAGAGAGAGAGGCATTACCATAAAGAGTCATGCCATACAGATGAAATATGAACATAATGGAGAAGTTTACACTCTCAACCTCATTGACACTCCCGGACATGTTGATTTTTCGTATGAAGTATCAAGGTCAATAGCAGCATGCGAAGGTGCATTGCTTGTCGTAGATGCTTCACAAGGCATTCAGGCACAGACAATATCCAATCTCTATATGGCGCTGGAGCACAATCTGGAAATCATTCCTGTCATCAACAAAATAGACATGGAAAGTGCCAATCCCGATATGGTAGAAGACCAGATAGTGGATTTGATAGGATGCGAACGCAGTGAGATACTTAGATGCAGTGCACGTACAGGTTTAGGTGTCAATGAGATATTAGAAGCCATTGTAAACAGGATTCCTGCACCTAAAGGTGACCCTGATGCTCCTTTACAAGCACTTATCTTCGATTCTGTTTTCAACTCATTCAGAGGTATAATAGCCTATTTCAGAATCATCAACGGCACCATACGCACAGGTGACCTTGTAAAATTCTATGCCACTGAGAAAGAATACAATGCCGATGAAATCGGAGTACTTCAACTGAAACAGGTGCCACAAAACGAATTGTCAGCAGGTAATGTCGGTTATATCATCTCCGGAATAAAAAGTTCAAGGGAAGTAAAGGTTGGTGACACCATCACTCATGTTGACAAGCCATGTTCCAATGCCATTGCCGGTTTTGAAAATGTGAAACCCATGGTATTCGCCGGAGTATATCCTGTCGATGCCGATGATTATGAAGAGTTGAGAAGTTCTCTTGAAAAATTGCAGCTCAACGATGCGTCTTTAGTTTGGGAACCGGAGTCTTCGGCTGCATTGGGATTCGGATTCCGTTGCGGTTTTCTCGGCTTGTTACACATGGAAATCATACAGGAACGCCTCGACCGTGAGTTCAACATGGATGTCATTACCACCGTGCCCAATGTATCGTTCAAGGCATATCTTACCGATGGCACCGTTCTTGATGTACACAACCCCAGCGGTTTACCGGAACAGACAAAACTCGACCATATAGACGAACCTTATATCATTGCTCAGATAATATCCAAAAACGAATATGTAGGTCCCATAATGACACTGTGCATAGAAAAAAGAGGTTTGTTGAAAAATCAGGTATATCTCACTACCGACAGAGTCGAAATGACTTTCCAAATGCCTCTCAGTGAGATAGTGTTCGACTTTTATGACAAACTGAAATCCATTTCAAGAGGATACGCATCATTCGATTATCATATTGCAGGATATCAGCCTGCCAACCTTGTCAAACTCGACATTTTGCTAAACGGCGATTCTGTAGATGCACTTTCAACATTGATACACAGAGATCATGCATACGCTTTCGGACGCAGAATGTGCGAGAAACTCAAGGAATTGATTCCAAGACAACAATTTGATATTGCGATTCAGGCTTCCATAGGATCTAAAATAATTGCAAGAGAAACTGTACGTCAAGTAAGAAAAGACGTTACAGCCAAATGTTATGGAGGCGATATCAGCCGAAAACGCAAATTGTTAGAGAAACAGAAAGCCGGCAAGAAGAGAATGCGTCAAATAGGCAATGTTGAAGTTCCTCAATCGGCATTCCTTGCTGTTTTGAAATTAGACTGATGTCTTTCTTGGTTTAGCATGAAAGTATTGTTGTCGCAATTGCACTTTAATGATTTAAAAACCCGACAATAAGAGTTTTATTGAATTTCATATCTTATAAACAAGGCGTGTCAAATTTCATATAATCAGACACGCCTTTTTCTCGAAATAAATCTTCAATTTTGGAATAAAATTTTATTTATCAAGGATTCAATGTTGTGAATATAAACTTCATATCATTGACATCCGTATCATTTTCAGGGACAAAAGTAATAACTTTTTCATTTTGAGGTTCAAGGTCGAAAAAGTTGTCAGAGAACCTGCCTTCAGCATTCCGGCATTCCACATAGACGCTTTTAGCCAATGCTGATGAACGGACTTTCAAAGTAACAGTTCCATCATCTTGCAAAACATCATAAGTAATATCAGTCTTTTTCAGTTTCAAGTCTTTAGGTTTTGTCAAGAAACAAAGACGTTCGAACACCTTGCCGTCATTGTCATCAACAGTCATTTTGACATAAATACGTTCAGGATGTCTCACAGCCCTACAGAAATCATCTCCCAATTCAATATCATGACAGCCATTCCCATCAATATTAATCGGTAACTTCTGTGAAAACACTGTCTTTCCTTTCATATCTTTAACATCCAGCAACAAAAGACCTTCAAAAGCAGTTTGATTATCATTGTTAACCCAAAGCACATATTTATCCTCTACAGTTTTTATTCCGACATAAAGAGGAGCGAACAACTCTTTCAATCTATACTGCAGAGCCTTTTTGTTACCATAATAATCTATTGAAGACCATGATATTACAGGCCATGCGTCATTAAGTTGCCAATAGAGGGAGCCCATGCTGCGGGGTTTTGCAGCTCTCTGTGCCTCAACAGCAATGGAAAGACCATATTCCTGCGACAACTGACTCATATAAACATAATCTTCAAAATCCTTTGGTTTTCCTATATATTCTCTCACATGTTTCATCATTAGCAGTTCACCTCTTGCATGTTTCTGATGAGCCTGAATAACATCATTATCAAGGGCAGGGTCTATTTTTCTCAATGTTGAAACGGAAGGATAAGCCTGGTATCCGAACTCACTGTTGAAACGACCCACTTTGTCGCGATATATCTCGTATGGCATCTCGCCCCACCAAACGCCCCAATAATGCACGTCACCTTCAGTAAGACTCTCAGGGCGTCCCCACCCTTTTGAAGGAGAACTTGGCCAATAAGAGCGAGTGCCGTCATATTTTTCCACAACATCTTCAAGTATCTCTTCAAACAGTCTGTCATATCCGTCTTTCATCTCTTTATCTTCAGCCTCACTCCAACCGAGGCTCTTTTGCCAGCCCCAGTTATAATAACCTTCGCTTATTTCGTTGTTGCCGCACCACAATGCCAAAGAAGGATGACTTCTGTATCTTTTGACCTGCTGCACCGCTTCTTCCCTTACATTGTCGAGAAACTCATCTGAATAAGGGTATGTCGAGCCGGCAAACATAAAGTCCTGCCATACCATAATACCAAGACTGTCGCATATATCATAAAAATAATCAGGAGGATAAATGCCACCGCCCCATATTCTCAACATATTGAAATTAGCCTCGACACATTCCCGAATGAGATACAGAGTGTTATCACGCGACATACGTGCTGTGAGCATTTCCTCCGGCACATAGTTGCTGCCTTTGATATAAAGAGGTGAACCGTTGACAGTAAAATACATGGCTGCGCCAATACTGTCAGGTTCGTTGACAAGTCTAATGTCACGAATGCCGGTTACCACGTTTACAACATCTTTCTCCATGCCATTACGCAATATTTTAATGTCAAAATCATAAAGATTCTGTTCTCCCATACCGTTAGGATACCACAAACGCGGATTTTCCATCACAAAAGGTAATGAAATCTCATTCTTTCCTTTTGAAAGTTCTACCATCTCATTCAAAATAACATCTTCACCTTGTAAAACACATATTTCAACCGGATTTTCCACATCGCTGTCGATAGTAGCATGCAAAGACATCATCGCCTCATTGTCAGACAATTTTACCGTAGCCACAGAGGCGTCTGAAAGAGATATACCGGACCAAGCCCTCAAAGACACAGGTTTCCACAATCCAATATTGAGATAACGCGGGGCCCAGTCCCAACCATTCTGATATCCGGCCTTACGCATGACAGCATATTTTTCCGGGAAACGCAAAGGATATGTCTTAATAAGACTGTCACGCACCTTATCGAAAGGAAGGAATCGCACGACAAGCTCATTATCAGAAGGTTTCACAACATCTTTAACATCAGCGGTCCATGTTCTGAACATATTATCGGCATATAAAAGATGTTTACCGTTAAGCCACACATCAGCATAAGTATCTATACCGTCAAAAATGAGTTCAATATTATCTTTAGACATCAACAAATCATCCATATCGAACACAAGACGATACGTCCATTCACGCTGAGGTATCCATAAAAGGTCCTGTTCAACTTTGCCATGATAAGGATGAGGAATGACTCCTGCTTCATACAAATCGTTCTGTATGACGGAAGGCAACGATACGTCGAGACTGAGGTCCAACGTATCTGTAGTAACAGTCCAGCCTTGCGACAAACTGCGATATTCGGTAACTCCGTCATTATCGGAACAGGAAGTAAGACCAACAATGACAAGACAAGACAGAAAGATAAGTTTTTTAACAAATGTATTATTTTTCATAACATTATAATTTTCTACACAACTGCACGAACATTTTTATTTTATTAAGGTCGGATTCTTTCCAGACCATGGAAGCGCCTGTAGCATCGACTCCATCAGGATACAGTGATTTATGAAAACATGTCACATTTTCCGTCAATGAAGCATGACAATCAGACACGCCGGTGGCCCGGAGCAGAGACTCCACATTACTGATGTTAATGCCACCTCCCGGCATAATTTTCACTTTGTCTCCATAGCGTTTTTGTAGTTCAGCAATAACGGAAGCTCCACGCGGTGCATCATGACAGCCTCCTGATGTAAGGACCTTGTCGAAGCCCAACTCTGCAAGTTGACGGAAAGACTCAAAAATATCACGTGAAGCATCGACAGCACGATGAAAAGTAAACTTCATTCCTTTGCCTGCACGCATCATTGATTTCACTGCCTTGACATCAATGTCACCTTCATCATTCAAAGCCCCGATAACGACACCTTCATAGCCAAGCATCGCCACTTTCTCAATGTCTCGGCACATCATCTCAACCTCTCTGTCATCATAAATATAATTACCGGAACGAGGACGTATCAAGACCCTTACCGGGATGCGCATGACATGAGCAACCTCAGCCAACACACCATACGAAGGTGTTATTCCTCCCACTTCCAATGCCGAACACAGTTCTGCACAGTCAGCACCGCCATCCTGCGCATTACATACTGATTTATAATTACTTGTACAAATCTCTATTCTAATCATTACTTATTTTCCCGCAAAGATACAAATTTTACAGTCATATAAAAACCCATCTCATATTTCTTTTAACAACAGATTCTGAAAAAGTCAAAATATCAATATTCTTCTTGAAAAACAAACATCATTCTCAACCACATCTGTGATATCATTTTCATTGTCAAACAACAGAACAGAATCTGAAAATAAGTCAAAGAATCATTTTTTTTGTATCTTTGCGAACTAAACTTAAAAACAAATAATGGTATATCCTGACAATTTTGAACAAAAGATCGGATTCAACATCATAAGAGAACGACTTAAAGAGTTATGTATCAGTGTTATGGGCATTGAGAATGTTGACAATACCAAGTTCAGCAGCGACATTGTCCACATTGAAGAACAGTTGTTGCAGGTTGAAGACTTCCGCAGATTATTGTCAAACGGTATGCCATTCCCAGTAATAGATTTTTTTGACTTGCGGAATGTTTTCAAACACCTTTCCATTGCTGAGACAGTCATCGACATAGAGAGTCTGTTTGCCTTAAAGCAGGCATTAAGGTCATTGTCGCGTATCATGGAGTTTTTCAAGTCTGAAGTCTCATTGACAGTACCTTATCTGAAAGTACTGTCAGAAGGAATAGAAATAAACAAACAGATTTTCATCGACACTGAACGTCTTATCGACGACAAAGGAGAGATTCCGGATAACGCCTCGCCCGTTCTTGCAGAGATACGAGGTGAAATAAGACGTAAGACAAGTTCCATAGACCGACGCATGCAACAACTTCTCGTCAATGCCAAGAACAAAGGATGGACCAATGCCAATGATGAATTGACAATACGCAACGGACGTCTCGTAATACCTGTCAAGGCATCGGACAAAAAATCGTTGCGAGGTTTCATACATGACGAGTCGGCTACAGGGCAAACCGTTTATATTGAGCCGGCGGAAATATTCGACACCAATAACGAGATAAAAGAGTTGGAATACGCAGAACGGCGTGAGATACACAAGATACTTTTATCATATTCAAGGACATT
This sequence comes from Candidatus Limimorpha avicola, assembly GCF_056978975.1. NCBI lineage: Bacteria > Pseudomonadati > Bacteroidota > Bacteroidia > Bacteroidales > Candidatus Limimorpha > Candidatus Limimorpha avicola. Next base: position 186,506 of record NZ_DBMCYK010000001.1, on the reverse strand, counting down.
GCGTCCCGAGCTACCATCTCTTGTCATGGCATGGCATCTTCTCGGCATGATAGATTACATACGAGCCAAAGCCATCTTTGCCGACAATATTGATGCAGTGATGCCTCAAGTCAACGACAGCCCCATGTTCGACTGGAAACAGGCAAAACATCCGTTACTCGAACACAAACTCAAATCACAAGGCAAAGAGATTGTTCCATTAGACCTTCATCTCGATGCCGACAACCGCATCTTAATCATTTCCGGACCCAACGCAGGAGGCAAATCGGTATGCCTCAAAACTGCAGGACTGCTCCAATATATGTTGCAATGCGGCATAGCTGTACCCATGCACAAAGATTCATGTTGCGGCATCTTTCACAACATGTTTATTGATATTGGCGACGAACAGTCTCTTGAAAACGACCTCAGCACATACAGTTCTCATCTGCTCAACATGAAGCATCTTCTTGAAGCCGCTGATGACAGGACTTTGTTCCTTATCGATGAGTTCGGCTCCGGCACAGAACCCCAACTCGGCGGCGCCATTGCTGAAGCCATCCTGCTGAAACTAAATGACAAGAAAGCCTTTGGCATGGTAACGACACACTATGCCAATCTAAAGCTCCTCGCCGATGACAACGAAGGTATTATCAATGGTGCCATGTTGTTCGATACTCGTTTCATGCAACCTCTTTATATAATGATGACAGGCAGACCGGGTAGTTCTTTCGCCTTCGAAATTGCAAGAAAAACAGGCTTGCCAAAAGACATTCTGACAATCGCTTCGAATTTAAGCGGCAAAGGGCACCTCAGCTTCGAACAACAACTGCAACAACTTGAAATAGAGAAAAAAGAATTGCGAAAAAAAGAAAATGAACTTAAAGTTGCTGACAGTCTTCTCGATGAAGTGGTGACAAAATACAAGAAATTACTTGCCGACTTGGAGAAAAACAAGACTCAACTGATGAAAAAGGCCAATAAAGAGGCTCAACAGTTGATAGATAATGCCAATGCCAAAATAGAAAACACCATACGTGAGATCAAAGAGGCACAGGCAGAGAAAGAACGTACCAAAGAGTTGCGCAACGACCTTAAGAAAATGAAAGACAAACTCATTAAAGATGAGAAGACATTGGAGGAAGATAAAAAAATAAATTCTCAGGAAAAAGAACTCAATGAAAAACTTAAAGTTGGAGACACAGTATGTATAAATGAAATGGAAGTTATAGGCGAACTTATAGATATCAAGGACACCGATATAACAATACGTCTTGGAACTGTAAATCTCAGGACCACTGCCGACAAAGTAAGAAAAATCAGTAAGGCGACAGCAAGAAAAGCTGCCAACAACCCTTCATTCCTCAGAAAAAACATCATGAACGACCTCAACGAGAAGGCTGCCAACTTCAACCTTACATTGGATTTAAGAGGGAAACGAGGCGAGGAAGCTCTCAACGAGACTGAGAAATATATCGACGAAGCTGTTTTATTAAGCATCAAAGAAGTCAACATATTGCATGGAAAAGGCAACGGTATATTAAGACGTATCATACGTGATTTCCTCAGTAAAAACTCGAATATCAAAGAATTTCATGATGCAACTTTGGAAACAGGAGGCACAGGCATAACTAAAGTAACATTAAAATAACCATTATCAGCAACTTTTTTAGCTGATTTAATGTTTCATCTGTTAATAAATAACAATAAAGACAAAAAACATGTACAATAATATAGGAAAACCGCCGGGAACTTTGACATACTCCGGCAACATCTATAATGACACTACCATTCATGTAATAGATTACAATGAGAACGACATACAAGACAAAATAATAGATGTCAATGAATTGAAAGAAATGCCGGTACCTTCGGGAAAACGATGTATTTACATCACCGGATTATCCAATATAGAAACAATACGTAAAATAGGTGAATATTATAACATCGACAATCTATTTCTTGAAGATATTTTGAATACCATGTTATATCCTAAAATAGATTTTCGTGACGATTATATTTTCATCACTGTACGAAGTCTTTCTTTAGACGACAACAATGACATAGTATCATATCAGTTGAGTTTTATCATGTTCGACAACCTTCTGATTTATTTTCAAGAGAAAGAACTGTCTCTGTTCAATGTCTTAAAGACACGCTTTAAAGACAAACAATTCAGGAGCAACGACATCGACTATCTTTTATATGTCATGATAGATATTGTAATAGACCATTATTTTTACATCTCAGATAAAATCAATGAACAACTCGATGAACTCGATGACATAATATTCGACAACACTGACAACAGCATCATGCAAAAAATACAAGCAAAACACAAAGAACTGCTGACATGCAAAAAAGCTGTTGTCAATTTAAGTTCCATCATCAGCACCATATTAAAAACCAACAATGGACTAATTCACGAACCTCAAAAAAAGTATTTCAAAGATATTGAAGACCATATCAGCCATATAAAAGAATCTTTTGAAAATCACAGAGATCACAATTCACAGTTGAAAGACCTTTATCAGTCCAATGTCAGCAACAAGATGAATACCATCATGAAGACACTCACCATAATATCCACAATTTTCATTCCTATCACCTTTCTTGCCGGAATGTACGGAACCAATTTCATAAATCTCCCGGAAGCGAAATGGAAATACGGATATTATATGTTATGGCTGATATGCTTAATATTAGCAATACTCATGTTATTTATTTTCAAAAAGAAAAAATGGTTTTAGAAGGTTGCTCCTCTGTATTGTGAATATGAAATTCATTTTCATTATCTTTAATTCCGCCATATATTTGAAGTAAAATATAAAAACATCATTGACAAAATACAGCATCAAAAGTATTAAAAAAAAGACTGCCTAAACTTGCGTTAGACAGCCAAAAAAAATAAAATTATAAAAAAAAATTTTTTACAATTTACTAAAATTCATTAGTCAGAACAGTTTTTTAATATCATCCACCATATCAAGTTTCTCCCATGAGAAGAAATCAACATCCTTATATATCCTGCCGTTCTCCTTATAAGTAGTGTCATCCTCATAAAACACCTCAACTTTTTTAGTATAAGGTTCATGACCAAAATGGCCGTATGAAGCAGTAGCCTCAAAGACAGGATTTTTCAAGCCGAAGCGATGCACAATAGCGTATGGTCTGAAATCGAATAATTCTTTCAAACGTTCCGCCAGCAAAGCATCAGAAACGACATTACCCTCACTGTCTTTTACATGACAAGTATTATAAGTATTGACATAAAAACCTACAGGTTGGGCTATACCAATGGCATAAGCTATCTGAACCAACACCTCGTCGCAGACACCGGCAGCGACAAGATTCTTTGCGACATAACGTGCTGCGTATGCTGCCGAGCGGTCCACTTTTGAAGAATCCTTGCCAGAAAAAGCGCCACCGCCATGGGCACCACGACCACCGTATGTATCTACGATAATCTTTCTTCCTGTCACACCAGTATCACCATGAGGACCACCGATAACGAATTTGCCTGTAGGATTGACAAACAGTTTTACATCTTCTTTAAACAAATCGCATATCTCTTTCTTTAACTTAGCTTTAACTCTCGGGATTAAGATATTACAGATATCTTCTCTAATAATCTGTATCATCATCTCGTCATCTTCACTAAACTCGTCATGTTGTGTAGATATTACAATAGTATCAATACGTACAGGTTTCCAGTTCTCATCGTATTCCACAGTAACCTGTGATTTGGCATCAGGGCGAAGATATTTCATTACCTTACCTTCGCGACGTATGGCAGCGAGTTCCTGCAAAAGTATATGAGCCAGTTTGATAGTCAACGGCATATAGTCACACGTTTCGTTTGAAGCATAACCGAACATGATACCCTGATCGCCTGCACCCTGTTCCTCTTCACAGTCGCGCACCACACCTCTGTTGATATCCTGTGACTGTCCATGTATGGCAGACAACACTCCGCAGGATTTGCTGTCGAACTGATACTCTGCCTTAGTATATCCTATACGCTCTATCACACGACGCACAGTTTCCTGAATATCAACACTACCATTATACCTCACCTCACCGGCGACGACAGCAAGACCGGTGGTAACCATAGTCTCACATGCAACTTTTGCTTCCGGATCCCTACGTAACATTTCATCTAAAATAGCATCGGATATCTGGTCACAAACTTTATCCGGATGACCTTCTGAAACAGATTCCGATGTAAAATAATAACCCATAATAAATTTGTTTTAATTTAACATTATATTAGGGAAAACTTGAGATTGTTCATAGAGGAAAAAATATTGTTTTAGCATTTTTTCTTGTGGTTGCAATCAATCAAATCTTTCCACTTTCGCGTTGCAAATATACAAACTTTTTATAAAAGCAAGCATATTTTAAAAATTTATCTCATTAAACTATATCAATATGATCGTCAATATATTATACCATTATATCAATATCATTGACTGTATTTACAATGTTATAAATCGAAAAACTCCTACAATTTTTGTCTCAATGAATCAAAAATTTCAATAATATTCAAAACTTAAAAATTATAAAATCTGAATGACAGCAGAAATTCAACAAACTATTTAGTGAGTTTTTGGAAACACTCTTCCATACTTACATCTTCCTGTTGCATACTTTTTATGATGATATTATTATCCACAGCCAAACGCATCAGTTCCTGACGCATGTCCAAATCACCTTTAGGTTCCAATATCCATTGAGTATCATTGACTGATCTCGCTTGTTTCAAACTTGATATTTTAGACAGGAATTCTTTTCTGACAATGGTCTCGAACTCGACTACAAGGACATTACGATTTTCCTCGTTGTGCATGATATTTTCGATTCTGTCATTAGCCACCACTACACCTTTATTAATAATAACGACTCTGTCGCACAACGCCTCAACCTCCTGCATGATATGTGTTGACAACAAGACGGTTTTTTCCTTACCCAATTCTCTAATAAGATTTCGTATATCAATAAGCTGGTTAGGGTCGAGGCCGGAAGTCGGCTCATCGAGAATAAGTACCGAAGGATTATGCATCATTGCCTGAGCAAGTCCGACACGTTGACGAAAGCCTTTTGACAAAGCGCCTATTTTCTTTCGCATCTCCACTGTAAGACCGGTTTTCACTATCATCTCTTCAATACGGTTGTCGGCTTCTTTGCCGCGTATGCCGTGAATGCCTGCCACAAACGACAGATATTCCTTAACATACATATCCAAATAAAGAGGGTTATGCTCCGGCAGATAACCCACACAACGACGAACCTCCATGGGATTGTCTGTAATATCGAAGCCTTCTACCGACGCAGTACCACTTGTGGGAGGAATAAAGCATGTAATGATCTTCATCAATGTTGATTTGCCGGCTCCGTTAGGACCCAAAAGACCGACAATCTGACCTTTACCAATATTCAAATTGACATCATTCAATGCCAACTGTTTATCATACTGTTTAGTTACATGTTCAACTATTATCGACATAAGAGAAAAAAATTTACGGCAAAGATAATATTTTTCTTGCATCTTAAAAAGATATTTTATATATTTACACCCAACTTTTAAAAGTTGATTTTTTAACTGTAATTAATAACAAGAACATGGTTTTCATTTATCAAAACCGGCATCATTTGTATATCTCCGATTATATATGGAAGATGGGATTTGATTTTACATGTCACCCATTCCAGCGAATCATTTTTACACAAATATATACAATATGGCAACTTTGTAAAGTAAAACTTCCCAAAACTGTGTCTTTGCCATAATGATGTACCGTTGGCAAAGACTTGTTTTTGATATTGTTTGTATCTTAGGTATAGCTTTCGCGGCTATCTGTTGTCGATGATAATAAAACGACAGGCATCAAACATATTTTAATTATCCATCCGAGTTGATTGGCTCGTAAAAAGAAGTTGAAGTTTTAATGTAGCACGTATTAAAATGGAAAATTATTAACAAAGTGCAAAGAAAAATGCCTTTTCTCACAAAAAAACAGTCTAAGGAACTGCGAGAAAAAAGGAAAAATATTATGAAAAAAAATATAATTATCAGCATAATAAGCATAGTTTTTTTTTACAATTTTATGTTTTATTGGTTGTAAAAAGGCAAGTAGTGCGTTTGATACAACAAATACTATCAATTCAGATAACAATGATAAAACAATCATCAAATACACGTATGATAATTACAATAATACATTAACGACAACATTTAATAAAAATGGTATAACATTTTTTGAATGGAAAAAGGCAGGTATTTCTTCTAAAGGAGATTCAATTGAAGAGTTAATAGGAAACATTACATTTGATTTATCTTCCATTCCACCAATAGACATACTTGACAAAGGTAATGATTTTTTGCTTATAAAAATGGGAAATGATACTTGCCTTTTTGACAACATTGAGAAAAAAGGTAACGAAATTTCTTTTTATGTAACCACACAGACTGATAAGAAAATTTATTTTGTAAGCCACGAAGACAATATGCCATCTTATGATTTTCATGATTTTGCAAACATAGGTGACGTTATCTCTATTGTTGAGATTAATGGAGAGAATAATTGGTATAATCATAATACCCAAGAATTTCTTCCAGTATGGCCAATTATTTGGGGTGGTGCATGCCTTATTTTATCGATTATTGACTATTATTGTGACAAACAAATTGAAGAAGGTGCACAAAATTGCACAAATAATGGACAAGGCACAATTGTTCATTCTTGTGGTGTTGAATGTGTTGAGATATGTGAATAAAATAATACAAATGCCTATGAGTACTTTTTGTAAGATCAACAGCAAAATAATATTAATTAATTGTTTGATATTATTTTTTTCCTTTCTTTCGGGCTTACGGGGAGGAGAATCTTTTTTTTCTAAACTACCGTGAGTTATTCGTGATATTGTTCCTGTATTACATATTTATGACATATTCGACGTCTTTGCTTTTTCCAAAGAATTACAAGAAAACCACAATTGAATGGACTGATGTTGTCAAGTTTTATTTGCGAATTTATTTGATAAATCCAATAATCAGTGTTTGTGCCATTATAATTGGAACATTTATCGGCTATAAAATTTCAACCGACAATAGTATTGATTTCTTTCAGTTTATACATTGCGAACATTCTTTTATGTATTTGTTATCTTTTGTTTTACTTGTTTTAATAATACAAACGGTCTTTATTTGCATTAAACAAGTAGCGAAGATATCAAATCTCATAACTTTGCTATTTACAGGAATAATACCTTTGATACAAGTCGCTCTTTATTTTTATTTCGTTATTATTGAAAACAACTATCATATATTTCAATCGAATGCTTTTATTATAACGGAATTGATATTAATTTTCCTATTTTTACTTTTATCTGTTTTTCTTTTTGTAAAAAAACGATATGATTATGTTCAGTTAAAAGAATGACTATGAGATAAAACAATTTTAATTTCAGGCATTTGCTTCTTCGTTTTATTTGATCAATGGATTTGATGGTATTTAAAAGACTTTTCTCATGAACTCATTTTCTTGTACTTTTGGTCTTTAGTGTCATTTGCCTCATTGTTGCGGAGCGAAGGAGCAAATGCCGGATATATAAATAGTCGGTATTGCAGATAGCAAAAATGTTGTAGTGTAGAGGTGGCAAATCTTATTACTACTTATTATTACTACTCTTGAAACATGATAAAACAGAAATATTATCATGTAAAACATCAAATCTTAATACTTGTGACGCATATCGTTTTATCTATAATTTATCAAGAATCATATAAGCCTGACATCTTTTTTACCGGCTTATTTTTTTATCTTTTGCAAAGATTTTTAAAAATAAAAAAAATAATTTCAAACTTATTTGTTTGATACAAAAAAAATTGTAATTTTGCAACCCGATTTAAACAAGAAAAAAAGGGGATTTCTATAGGCTGGTAAATCTCGGCATTAAGCCGAGAAAAACAGTCTGAAGAGATTCCAAAAAATGTTGAACAAACAGCATAAATTATTATTAATCAAATGGATACATTAAGTTACAAAACAGTAAGCGTCAATAAGGAGCATGCCAACAAGAAGTGGTATGTTGTTGATGCTGAAGGACAAGTTCTGGGCAGATTAGCTTCGGAAGTTGCACAGATTTTGAGAGGAAAGAGGAAGACATGCTATACTCCCCACAGTGATTGTGGCGATAATGTCATCATTATCAATGCCGAAAAAATACTCCTCACCGGCAACAAGATGAATCAGAAGACATACGTTCACTACACAGGATATCCCGGTGGACAGAGAGTAAAAACCGTTAAGGAACAGTTGGCAAAGAAGCCTATTTTCGTGTTGGAACATGCCATAAAAGGAATGCTCCCCAAGACACGTCTCGGCAGTGCCATATTCCGCAATCTGTATGTATATGAAGGACCTGACCACAAACATCAGGCACAACAACCAATAGAACTTAAAATAAACACCAAATAATCATCATGGAAGTAATCAACGCTTTAGGTAGAAGAAAGACAGCTGTTGCACGTATATACATGAAGAGCGGCAACGGCACAATTACGGTAAACAAGCGAGACTACAAGGAGTATTTCCCAACAAGTATCCTTCACTACGTTGTTGAACAACCTTTGATGTTGACCGACAACATCGGAAAATTCGACATCAAGGTAAACCTCGACGGTGGCGGAATCAACGGACAGGCAGAAGCTTTAAGATTAGCAATAAGCAGAGCATTATGCGAAATCAATCCGGAGTATCGCCCTACTTTGAAAGCTAAAGGTTTGATGCGTCGTGACCCGAGAATGGTAGAACGCAAGAAACCCGGACAGCCGAAAGCCCGTAAGAAATTCCAGTTCAGCAAACGTTAGTCTATCAAAAGGCAAGCATTTGTGTTTAGTATCCAAATTGTTGAGATCTATAAAAGAGCTACTCAGCAATTGCATTCGTGAATGTAAACATTAAAAAGAAATCTCATGACACAAACAACATTTGAAGAATTATTAGATGCCGGTTGTCACTTTGGACACTTGAGAAGAAAATGGAATCCCAACATGGCACCGTACATCTTTATGGAACGTAATGGTATCCATATAATAGACTTGTACAAGACACAAGCCAAAATAGATGAAGCAGCAAACGCTCTTCGTCAATTAGCAAGATCAGGAAAGAAAATCCTGTTCGTAGCTACAAAGAAACAGGCAAAAGACATAGTGGCAGAACTCGTGAAAAGAGTCAACATGCCATACGTGACAGAACGTTGGCCCGGCGGAATGCTCACCAACTTCTCCACCATACGCAAAGCCGTGCGTAAAATGGTCAGCATAGACAAAATGATGGCCAGCAGCTCATACAGCAACCTTTCAAAACGTGAACGTCTTCAGATAGAACGTGAACGTGAGAAACTCGAGAAGAACCTCGGCAGTATCGCTGACCTCAGCAGACTCCCAAGTGCAGTGTTCGTGGTGGATGTCATAAAAGAACATATCGCTGTAGCAGAAGCAAGAAAACTCAACATTCCTACTTTTGCCATAGTCGATACCAATTCCAACCCCAACCTCATCGACTTCCCTATACCTGCCAATGACGACGCTTCAAAATCCATAGCACTTATCGTCAGCAGAATGGTAGAAGCCATAGAAGAGGGGCTTACCGAACGTAAAAACTCTAAAGACAAAGAAGATTTTGTCGAAGAAGAGGTAGAAGAAGAAATCAAAGAAAAAGTACAAGACGACGATACTGAGGAAAAAGACGAACGCAAACGTCAAAGAAGACCTCGCAAATCTGTCAACAAAAAAAGCTAATTGTTAACGTAAAATATTAAACTCATGAATATTACAGCTGCTCAAGTTAATGAACTAAGACAAATGACCGGCGCAGGTATGATGGACTGCAAAAAAGCCCTTGTCGAATGTAACGGCGACTATGAAGCTGCTATTGACTATCTCCGCAAAAAAGGGCAGAAAATAGCCGCTAAAAGAGCCGACCGCGAAGCTGCAGAAGGATGTGTCCTCTCCAAAACAACAGAAGACAACACTTTCGCCGCTGTCGTGATGCTTAACTGCGAAACCGACTTCGTCGGTGCCAACTCCGACTTCGTAAACTGCACAAAAGAAATTCTCGACTTCGCAGTAGCCAATAAGATTAAAGATATCGATACTCTTAAATCAGCATCACTCAACGGTCGTCCTATAGAAGACCATATCACCGACTTGTCAGGTAAGACCGGTGAGAAAGTACAGTTGGGAAAATACTTCGCTTTAGAAGCTCCTTTTGTAACCAACTACAATCACCAGGGCAACCGTCTTGCCACCATAGTAGCTTTCAACAAGACCTTTAACGGTATCAAGGAGATAGCTCACGAAGTAGCCCTCCAAATCGCAGCAATGGACCCCATCTCAATAGATGAAAACGATGTCCCTGCAGACGTTAAACAACGCGAAATGGAAATCGGCATGGAACAAGCTCGTAATGAAGGCAAACCGGAAGCCATGCTCGAGAAAATCGCCATGGGTAAATTGAATAAATTCTACAAAACAAACACCTTGTTGCATCAAGACTCTTTGATAGCCGAAGGTAAAAGCGTAAAAGAATATATTCAAGCCGGCGACAAAGACGCTACAGTTACAGCTTTCTACCGCGTGAAATTAGGTTAAATCATATTGATTTGAATCGATAAATTTGAGGATGACGCATGTCGTCCTCTTTTTTTTATCGATCCTTATAAAAAAACAACTGTAATTAGTCGGACTATTAACAAAATAAAAAAGAGAGATAGTATCCCTCTTTTTTTCATATTTATTGAGATATAAAAATATTACAGTTTTCTTGCCACCTCTTTTTCCGTATATCCTTCAATGATATCACCAACCTTGATGTCGTTATAGTCTAAAATATTGAGTCCACACTCATAACCGGCGGACACCTCCTTAACATCATCCTTAAAACGCTTCAGAGAACCCAATGTGCCTGTATGTACCACAATACCATCTCTGATAATACGTATCTTAGTCTGACGATTGACTTTTCCATCGAGCACCAAGCAACCGGCAATACGTCCAACCTTACTAATATTGAATACTTCTCTAATCTCAATATTACAAGTGACGACCTCTTCCATCTTAGGAGCGAGCATACCTTCAATAGCTGCCTTAATCTCTTCAATAGCCTGATAAATAATCGAATAAAGACGAATATCTATCTGTTCTCTTTCTGCTATCCTGCGTGCCTGCAATGTAGGACGGACGTTGAAGCCAACTATGATAGCATTAGATGCAGAAGCCAACATGATATCAGACTCACTGATAGCACCCACTGACTTGTGTATGACATTGACTTGTACTTCGTTGGTAGAAAGCTTCAACAATGAGTCGGACAATGCCTCCACCGAACCATCGACGTCGGCTTTTACAATGATATTCAACTCTTTAAAATCACCTATAGCAATACGACGCCCAATCTCATCGAGTGTAATATGTTTCTGGGTTCGGAGTCCCTGTTCTCTTTGCAACTGTTGGCGACGACTTGCGATAGACTTCACCTCTTTCTCATCCGACATTACATTGAAGTTATCACCAGCCTGAGGAGCGCCATTAAGACCGAGAAGCAACAATGGCGTAGAAGGACCTGCCTCCTTGAGAAGCTGATTGCGTTCATTAAACATAGCCTTCACCCTGCCATAAGTAGTACCAGCAAGTACAATATCACCTATCCTCAAAGTACCATCCTGAACAAGCACCTTGGCGACATAACCTCTACCCTTATCCAAAGCCGATTCTATAATAGTACCTTTGGCAAGACGGTTAGGATTACCTTTAAGGTCGAGCAGCTCAGCTTCAAGAAGCACTTTCTCGAGAAGTTTGTCAACATTGAGACCCATCTTGGCAGATATCTCCTGCGATTGATATTTGCCGCCCCACTCCTCCACGAGAATATTCATCTGTGCAAGTTGTTCATATATCTTCTGAGGGTTGGCAGTAGGTTTATCTATCTTATTTATTGCGAAGACTATAGGCACATCAGCAGCCTGAGCATGGTTGATAGCCTCAACAGTCTGAGGCATGACGCTATCGTCAGCTGCAATAACGATAATGGCGACGTCAGTCAATTTGGCACCACGGGCACGCATGGCAGTAAAGGCCTCATGACCCGGAGTATCGAGGAAGATGATTTTCTTACCCGACTCGGTACGCACCTCATAAGCACCAATATGTTGAGTAATACCGCCTGCCTCACCGGCCACTACGTTGGAGTGCCGTATGAAGTCGAGCAACTTGGTCTTACCGTGGTCAACGTGTCCCATGACAGTGACAATGGGAGCCCTTGACACCATATCTTCCGGTCTGTCAGGTTCATCATTCTCTGCAATAGCCTCCTGCACATCAATACTTGTAAACTCCACCTTGAATCCGAATTCCTCAGCAACGACAGAAAGAATTTCTGCATCAAGCCGCTGATTTATGGATACGAACACGCCGAGTGTCATACATGTGGAAATGACCTTGGTAACAGGAATATTCATCATGGTTGCGAGTTCATTAGCAGTAACGAACTCCGTAACCTTGAGAATTTTCTTTTCTTCCTGTTCATGCATTCTTTCCTCCTCCATTTCATTGGCAATACTCTGACGTTTCTCGCGTCTATGTTTTGAAGTTTTCGATTTACCGGGAGCTGACAGACGAGCCAATGTCTCTTTTATCTGTTTCTGGATATCTTCTTCCGACACCTCCACTTTCTCTTCAACAACATTTTTACCTTTATTGCCAAAACGGTTAGATTTGTTTTTGTCACCTTTATTAGGCTTTCCTCCGGATTTGCCGGAATTTCCACCTTGTTGTTTACCTCCTTTATTATCCTGTTTTGATTTCTCAGAGATAATATCATTAGTATCGACAAGTTTCTTGTCTATGCGTTTACGTTTTTTCTTTTTATCTTTACCAATTTTCTCATCTGAAGAAGAAACCACAGGTTGAGGTTTGGACTTTTTAAACTTTTTATTGTCATCAGGAAGATCTATTTTATCAACTATCTTAGGACCTTCAAGTTTATCAACCACAGTGCCTATAAAACGAGGACCCACAGGTTCCTGTTTCTGTTCCTGTTTAGTAGCTGCAACATCAGCAGCAGGAATATGTTCTTTCTTATCCTTGTTATTATCGATAGGATTATGTTTGTCAATAGGTTTGACTAAGGAAGACTTATTAACGGCATTATCCTTACCATGTTCTTTCTTAGCATCATTAGCACCTTTATTATTATGTTGATTATGAGGTTTCTTACCATCATCATTAGATTTGTCCGACTTATGTTCATTACCTTTTTTGTCCTTTTTAGTATTAGGAAGGTCTATTTTCCCAACAATAGTAACCTGAATACCTGCTTTGTCCTGAACAGGGAGATTATCATCGGGTGACGACACATTATTATTGACAGGGTCCTTATATTCGTCAGCAGACACAGTTGGCATCTGAGTCACCTTGTCAACGGAATCCGGTTTCATGTCATCAGTTTTTTCCTGTACAGGTTCCTGTTTAGGTTCCGCGACAGGCCGGACAACAGAGACAGGTGCCAATTTCACCTCTTCCTTCACCTCTGTCACAGGCTCATTCACCTTCACCGGTTCCACTATAGTTGAAACCACCTCCTCTTGTTTCTTTTCTTGTTTTAACTCAGGTTCTTCAACTTTCTTGACAGAACTATAATCACGAGATTGGGAAGACGTCTCCGGAGCATTTTCTATAATATTGGTCTTAATAGAGAGTTTTTCTTCCTCCAACTCATTGTCAGTATTTTTCTGCACTACTTTTTTGCTTATATTTTTAATGAAGATCTGTTCGGAATTCATCTTCACCTCTTTCTCCGAACGATATTCTTTTTCAAGCAAAGCATATAACTCTTTATTTATTTTAGTATTCGGTGAAGGGTCTATCTTATGACCTTTTTTTGCAAGAAATTCAATAATGGTGGACACACCCACATTGAACTCCTTGGCTACTTTTGAAATTCTGATATTTATATTTTCTTCGGACATAGGTAAATGTTAGTTAATAATCAAATCTTTTACGATGTATAACAAAAATTATTCATCTTCGTCAGCGAACTCAGCATTCAAGATGCGGAACACCTCTTGTACTGTTTCTATTTCGAGGTCAGCACGTGAAGCCACTTCTTCAGGTTTATAGGCGAGCACATTCTTTGCCGTGTCACAACCCATATTTATGAGAGACTCGATAATCCATTCATCGATCTCGTCGGTAAACTCTCTAAGGTCAACGTCATCTTCAGTCTCAATTTCTTCTGTATTACGATAGACATCTATGGCATAACCGGTAAGTTTTCCGGCGAGTTTTATATTATATCCGCCCTTACCGATAGCGAGGCTAACCTGGTCATTATCCATATATACCTCGGCAGTTTTCTTATCTTCCTTGATAATAATAGAAGAAATCTTTGCCGGGCTAAGAGCTCTTGTGATAAACAAGTCGGGTTTTGAAGTATAGTTGATAACATCAATATTTTCGTTTCTCAACTCTCTGACAATACCATGGATGCGGGAACCTTTCATACCGACGCAAGCGCCCACGGGGTCAATACGGTCGTCGTATGATTCGACGGCTATCTTGGCTCTTTGTCCGGGTTCTCTCACTATCTTACGAATAGTAATAAGACCGTCATAAACTTCCGGAACTTCCATCTCGAAAAGACGTTGCAAGAATATCTCATCGGTTCTTGACAAAATAATAACCGGCTTGGCATTCTTAATCTCCACACTTTTCACCACAGCGCGAATAGAATCCCCTTTTTTGTAAATATCAGCCGGAATCTGTTCGCTTTTAGGCAATATCAATTCAATGTTATCTTCATCGACAACCAATATCTCTTTTTTAAAGACCTGGTTAACCTCAGCATTGACAATCTCACCAACTTTTTCCTTATATTTATTATAAATATTGTCTTTTTCATATTCAGAGATCTTGGTTTGCAGGTTTTGTCTGATGGCAAGGATATCGCGTCTTCCGAAATCGAGAATATTGACAATCTCAGCCACTTCGTCACCGACTTCGAAATCAGGTTCTATCTTGATGGCGTCAGAATAAGCTATCTCGCTAAGAGGATTAACGACTTCGCCGTCTTCGACGACAACACGATTATGATAGACCTCAAGGTCACCTTTGTCGATGTTGACAATAATATCGAAATATTCGTCGCTTCCATATTTCTTTGCCAACATAGCCTTAAACACATCTTTAAGAATATGCATCATAACCTCACGGTCGATGTTCTTAAAATCCTTAAATTCGGAAAAGGTATCGATTAAGTTCAACGTTTCCATTTTTTTATTTTTTTCTTGTCTTTAAAAGTTTATATACGGTTTTACTTCTTTTATTTCATCAAATTTTATTGTTAGCGCATCGCCAAGAGAGATTTTCGACAATTTGCCATACTTTTTCGTCACAACTTCCATAGCTTCAAGCTGTTTTTCATCGAATGAGTTGAGTCTATATATCTTTTTCTTACCATCATTAAGAGTCACCAATAAATCTTTTCCAACATATTTGTTGTATTGTCTTAATTTCTTCAATGGAAAATCTATACCGGCAGACGACACATTCAACTCATAATCCTCAACATCTCTATTCAAATGTTCCTCAACAAAGCGGCTCAACTCCACACAGTTCTCTATTGTCACTTGAGTATCGGCATCGATAAAAACATCAATAACATTATTTTTATCGACATTGACATCTACGACGAACCTGTCGCTTCCCTCCAAACATTCTTCAGCAATATTTAATATTTGTTCTTTTGTAATCATTTATTCAACAAATAAAAAAACCTGTTACGACCGTAGCAGGTTTTATGATTAACTTGTTGTCGAACAAGGATTCGAACCTTGACAGGCAGAACCAAAATCTGCAGTGCTACCATTACACCATTCGACACCATCTTGTATCATGAATGCGGTTGCAAAATTACTGATTTTTTCTTACATGTCAAGCAAAAACCATAATTTTTTACACTTTTTTAAAATCAAAAAATATTTATTGAAAATCAACAACCTAAGACAAAACTTCTATCATACCTTAAAAAAATATATAATTTTTATAAAAAATAAGTATCTTTGCAAAACATTATTTTGTATAAAAACAAATAAACTCATGAGTTTCAAAAAATTAAACAACATTGTAGGATGGGTGGTATTTCTTATTGCCACTATAGTCTATTTTTTGACATTAGAGCCCACAGTCAGTTGGTGGGATTGTGGTGAATATATTTCAACAGCATATAAATTGCAGGTAGGACATCCTCCGGGAGCGCCTTTATTTCAGATGATAGGACGATTTTTCTCGCTTTTTGCTTTTGGCGATGTCACCAAAGTAGCACTCATGGTAAATATCATGTCTGCCCTTTGCAGCAGTTTGACTATATTGTTTCTTTTCTGGTCCATCACATTGCTTGCGCGCAAGATATGGCTTAAAAATGGAGATGACGCACCTTTATCCAACAAAATAGCCGTACTTGCTGCCGGTGTTGTAGGTGCTTTGGCTTACACTTTCACTGAATCATTCTGGTTCTCCGCTGTAGAAGGTGAAGTTTATGCTATGTCATCTTTCTGTACCGCCTTGACATTCTGGGCAATATTGAAATGGGAACAAGTAGCTGACGAGCCATACAACTATCGCTGGATATTGTTTATAGCATACCTTATTGGTCTTTCCATAGGCGTCCACCTGCTGAACCTGTTATGTATCCCTGCCGTTGTTTATGTAATTTATTTCAAAAAATACAAACCGACAGTAAAAGGGTTTATTCTTTCCGGCATATTATCAATACTGCTTTTAGGATTCATTCAAATAGTTCTGATACCATTGATAGTCTCACTCGCCGGAAAAATAGAATTATTCTTTGTCAACGTGCTCGGAGCTCCTTTCAACGTTGGCACTGTTGTTTATTTCATTTTACTCATTGGATTGATAGTATTCGGTTTATATTATACCCAAAAACATAAGAAAGTAATTCTCAACACTATCGTTTTGTCATTTATGTTCATAGTAATTGGCTATTCATCATTCTTCATGCTTATTATACGAGCCAATGCCAACACTCCCATAAATGAAAACGAACCTAAGGACGCCATTTCCATGCTTTCATATCTGAAACGTGAACAATATGGTTCATGGCCCATTCTGTACGGACCTTATTACAATGCCAAACCATACGATGCAAAGGACGGAAGTCCCATTTATGTCAAAGACACGGAAAAAGGCAAATATATCATCACCGATTACAGAAGAAATACCGAACCTATCTATGACGACAACATGATGACAGTATTTCCTCGCATGTGGAACGGAACGAAAAAGACTTATATAAGCACATATGAACATTACATAGACAAAGCCAAGATGAAGTCCGTGACCGAGAAACAATATAACGGAGAGACAAAACGTGTCTTACGTCCTTCTTTCTGGCAAAATCTAAAATATTTTATAGACTATCAATGCGGACACATGTACTGGCGTTACTTCATGTGGAATTTCGCAGGTCGCCAGAATGACATACAGGGTGAAGGAGAAATAGAAAACGGCAACTGGGTAAGCGGCATAAGTTTCATCGACAATGCCCGATTGGGAGACCAGGATAATCTGCCCAAAAGCATGCAGAATCCCGGACATACCGAATATTATTTCCTGCCTCTCATACTCGGTTTGATTGGTCTCTTCTATCAAATAAACAAGAAACCTGAAGATGCATGGATAGTATTCCTGTTGTTTTTCATGACAGGACTTGCCATAGTGATGTATCTGAATCAAACGCCATATCAGCCACGTGAACGTGATTACGCCTATGCCGGTTCATTTTATGCTTTTGCCATCTGGATTGGCTTCGGAGTACTCTATTTGACAGAACTTGCTCAAAAAGTGATAAAAAACAAAACTGTTGCAGCCTCATCTGTTGGCATTTTATGCCTTTTAATACCTGTTTTGATGGGTGCACAAGGCTGGGAAGGTCATAACCGTTCAGGAAAGACATCGGCATTGGACTGGGGCAAGAATTATCTTACCAATTTAGAGCCTAATGCAGTGATATTTACAAGAGGAGACAACGATACATTCCCATTATGGTATGTTCAAGAGGTAGAAGAATATCGTACCGATGTACGTGTCGCCAATTTCATGCTATCATCAGGATATTGGTATGTTCATCAAATGGCACGCAAGACATACGATTCAGAAAAACTGCCTCTCGCATTGACACCAAAACAATATGACAACGGAGTAAACGACAGAGTGGCTATTTACGATGTCATTGGAGATTATGTTGAGCTCAAAGATGCCATTGATTTCATCAAATCCGATGATCCGAGGACACAACTGCCAATAGTAAGTGGTGAAAAAATCAATTATTTGCCATCCAGAAAACTCAAACTCACTGTTGACAAGGAAGCTGTTGTACGCAACGGCATAGTACCGGAAAATATGAAAGACAGAATTGTTGACACCATTTTCTGGACAATACCGGATAATGTTGACCTTTTATATAAAAACGACCTCATGTTACTCGACTTTTTCGCCTCCAACAACTGGGAGAGGGCTGTTTATTTCACAAGCATCAGTGACATAAAGAATGTGTTAGGCATAGACAAATACCTGCATCAGGAGGGTCTTGTTCACCGTTTCATTCCAGTAGAGGCTGATTATTATTACAAAAACTCCGGAGGTGTTTATGTAGAAGGTTCATACGACTTGCTTATGAACAAAGTCAACTGGGGCAACATCAATGACCCGGATGTCACTTTGGACCCTGAGACAAGACGAAACATTCTGTATGCCAAACAATCATATCTGCGTTTAGCACAAGCTTTGCAAGAACAAGGTAAGAACGACTCCGCTGTAAAAGTTATTGACAAATGTTTGGAATTCTTCCCTGACGATAAAATGGCTTTCGACTTTTACATGATGTATTATCCTGATTTATATTACAAAGCCGGAGCTACAGACAAAGGTGACAATTTGGTTAATACAATAGTAACCAACGCTTTAGATAACATAAACTATTATGATAGTCTAAAACCTCGTTTCAAAAAATATTATACTGAAAGTATTCGTGAGAACCTTGCACTCATCAACCAAATGTATGACATAACAAGTAAAAACAAACGTACTGAGCTAAGTAATGAGCTTCAGTCAATATTAAACGAGAAAATCACCATGTTTTACGACATTTTATGATAACATCAAATATTAAAGTAAAGCGGGCGTATCGAATGACACGCTCGCTTTACTTTAATATCTACAATCAATCATTTAACACTCCATGTAGTCCCCTCCTTACCATCTTTCAACACCACATTGAATTCTGCAAGTTTGTCTCTTATCAAATCGCTTGTTGCCCAATCTTTTTTAGCTCTTGCTTCTTTGCGTATATCGATAATCGTCTGCATCAACCCATCGACAAGGTTATTGTCATCGGACTTTTCAGTATTTACAAGACCAAGTATCTCGAAAACAAAGACATCGAACAATTTTTTCAACGACTCCAGGTCTCTACTATTAATTTTAGAATGACCATCATTGACAGAGTTTACGATACGGACAGCCTCAAACAAATCAGCTATGACAACTGGAGTGTTGAAGTCATCATTCATTGCATCATAACATAAATCTGTAATTTTCTGTATTTCAAGGTCTTCAGCTGTATCATCAGGGATGAGTGTCTTAACAGATTCAGAAGCTTCGATCAAACGTTTATAACCTTTTTCGGCAGCCTGCAAAGCCTCATTGGAAAAATCGAGAGTACTTCTATACTGTGCCTGAAGTATAAAGAAACGTATAGTCATAGGAGAATAAGGACGTTCAAGCAGTTTATGGTTGCCGGCGAAGAAATCTTCGAGTGACATGGCATTACCCAACGACTTACCCATTTTCTGTCCGTTGATGGTAATCATATTATTATGCATCCAATAACGTACCGGCATCTTGCCGTTGGCAGCCATAGACTGGGCAATCTCCGATTCATGATGCGGGAACAGCAAGTCCATGCCGCCACCATGAATATCGAACTGTTCCCCAAGATATTTGCAACCCATGGCAGAACATTCAGCATGCCAGCCCGGGAATCCGTCACTCCAAGGAGACGGCCAACGCATGATATGACGAGCATCAGCCTTCTTCCACAAGGCGAAGTCGACGCCGTTGCGTTTCTCGGATTGTCCCGCCAATTCTCGCGTGTTGTTAAGCAACTCATCTACATTGCGACCTGACAATATACCATAATGATAATCCTTGTCATACTTCTCAATGTCAAAGTAAACAGATCCATTCGACAAATATGCATAACCATTATCCAAGATCTTCTGTATCATGGCTATCTGCTCAATGATATGCCCTGAAGCATTAGGTTCTATCGACGGACGCAGCACATTGAGTTTATCCATACTGTTATGATATCTGACAGTATAATAATGAGCGACTTCCATAGGTTCAAGGTCTTCCAAACGTGCCTTTTTTGCTATCTTGTCTTCTCCCTCGTCTGCATCATGCTCCAAATGTCCCACATCGGTAATATTGCGCACATAACGCACCTTATAACCAAGATGTTTCAAATAACGGAACACTATATCAAATGTTATTGCAGGACGTGCATGCCCCAAATGAGCATCTCCATAAACAGTAGGACCGCAAACATACATTCCCACATGAGGAGCATCAAGTGGCTCGAACAATTCTTTCTTTCGGGAAAGACTGTTGTAAATATAAAGTTTATTTTCCATTATTCTAAAGTTTTAGTATGCAAAGAAACGAAATTTTAATGAGTCTTTGACAAGAAGACACAATTTTTTGTATTTGTAAAAAACGAAATCCTCTCATCTGAAAAGACAAGAATATCAGAGTCAGTACAATATATATTTTCAACAAAGAAAATATTACACAAAGCGGCAATAATCCGGTTTTCTCGGAGAAGCCGGCATAATATTTTCAGAAACCGGATAACCGAGAATACAATGACCTATACCTTCATAATCATCTGTGAGTCCCCATTTTTTCAACAGTTTTTTACCTTCTTCACTGTTGAATACTTCTTTAGCTCTATGAACCCAGCAACTGCCGATGCCCAAGGAGAATGCCGCATTCATAAGATTACCCATCACCAAGGAACCGTCATAAATAAATGTAGGACACTTCCTATCGGCAAGGACTACAAGTACTACGGGAGCACCATAAAAAGGATCGTTGTCAGTACCCAAAACAGCAGCATTAAGTCTTGAAAGATAATCGCGTTCAGTCTTATCAGTAACAGCTATTATCACAGGCGACTGCTGATTACGCCCTGTAGGTGCATAACTGCCGGCTTCCATAATCTTTTCAATAACATCTTTGGAAGGCATGGAATCTTTATATGCCCTCACGCTGCGTCTGTTTTTCAAAACATCCAAAACATCATTCATAGTCATTTATTTTTGCAAATATAACAATTATCAATGAAAAACCGTCATGATGTTCTGTAAAAAAACAAACAATTCGTCAAAAAAACGAAACCTCCTGAAGAACAGGAGACAAGATAATGATAAAAAAAGTTAAAAAAAGTATTTTAAAAAAGTAAAAAAAGAAAATAATTTTCTACTTTTGTAGGTTGGAAAAAGATAAGACAATTTTTAATAACCAATATCATGTACACAAAATTTCAAAACTACTTAAAACAGGAGTTGGCACAAATCGAGGCTGACGGACTGTACAAGAACGAGCGCATCATTGAGAGTCCTCAAGGTGCTGAGATTTTAGTAAAAGGCAAGAAATGTTTGAATTTCTGCGCAAACAACTATCTTGGTTTAGCCGACAATCCAAAACTTATTGAAGCGGCAAAGAAAGGCATGGATGCAAGAGGCTTTGGCATGGCATCAGTAAGATTTATTTGCGGTTGTCAGGATTTACACAAGAAATTAGAGGCTAAGATCTCCGAATTTTTTGGTACTGAAGACACTATATTATATGCAGCATGTTTCGATGCCAACGGTGGTGTATTCGAGCCATTGCTGGGAGCAGAAGATGCCATTATTTCAGATGCACTGAATCATGCCTCCATCATCGACGGAGTACGTCTCTGCAAGGCACAACGTTTCCGTTATGCCAATGCTGACATGGCAGACCTGGAGAAACAGCTCCAAGATGCACAAAAATGCCGTTTCCGTTTAATCGTCACCGACGGTGTATTCTCGATGGACGGCAACGTATGTCCTCTTGACAAGATTTATGAATTGGCACAGAAGTACGATGCCATGGTGATGGTTGACGAGAGTCATTCTGCCGGTGTCGTCGGGACAACAGGACGTGGTGTCACAGAACGTTTCAACCTCAGAGGCAGGATAGAAATACTCACCGGCACACTCGGCAAGGCTTTCGGAGGTGCCATGGGCGGATTTACTACCGGTAAGAAGGAAATCATCGACATGTTACGCCAACGTTCACGTCCTTATCTGTTCTCCAATTCCATGGCACCAGGACTCGTGGCTGCCGGCATTCGCATGTTCGAGATGATGACAGAGACAAACGAACTTCAAGACAAACTGCACTCCAACACCGATTATTTCATAAAACAAATGTTAGCTGCAGGTTTCGACTGTAAACCGTCAGAGTCTGCAATATGCGCTGTAATGTTGTACGATGCTCCTCTCTCACAGAGATTTGCTGCTCGTATGCAGGACGAAGGCATCTTCGTGACAGGTTTCTACTATCCTGTGGTTCCTAAAGGACAGGCTCGTATCCGTGTTCAGATCTCTGCAGCACACGAAAAAGAACATCTGGACAGATGTATAGAGGCTTTTGTTAAGATTGGTAAAGAATTAGGCGTCATCAAATGAAAAAAATATTGATAGTCGGTTCCGGGGGTCAGATAGGAACTGAATTGGTAAAAAAACTGCGTGGCATTTACGGCAATGACAACGTAGTGGCGAGTGATCTGCGTCAACTGACAGGCGAAATAGTTGAAACAGGACCTTTTGAGAGAATAGACTCTACTTGCATGATGCAGATCGTAGAAGCAGTGAAGAAATACAATATCGACACGATATACAACCTGGCTGCCATTCTTTCAGCGACGGCAGAGAAAAATCCAATGCTTGGCTGGAATGTGGGAATAGGCAGTCTGATAAATTGTCTTGAGACAGCAAGGGTATTCAACTGTGCCGTGTTCACTCCGTCTTCAATAGGAGCTTTCGGTCCATCAACACCACACGACATGACACCACAGGACACCATCCAACGTCCCAACACCATTTACGGTGTCACTAAAGTCACAGGAGAACTCTTGAGTGACTATTATTTCAGCCGTTTCGGTGTTGACACACGTTCTGTTAGATTTCCGGGATTAATCTCCAACCTGACTTTGCCGGGTGGCGGCACCACCGACTATGCCGTAGAGATATATTATGCAGCAGTGAGAGGTGAGAAATTCGTCTGTCCTCTCAAAAAAGGCACTTTTATGGATATGATGTACATGCCTGATGCTCTCGGCGCCATGGTTGACATCATGGAAGCCGACCCGTCAAAACTCATACATCGTAATTCATTCAACGTTACTTCCATGAGTTTCGACCCTGAGATATTGTACAACGCCATCAAAAAATATGTACCTGATTTTGAGATGGTTTATGAACCGGAACCTGTCAAACAGGCTATTGCCGATTCTTGGCCGAACAAATTAGATGACAGTTGCGCTCGCGATGAATGGGGCTGGAATCCTAAATTCGACCTCGACAAAATGACTGTTGACATGCTCGATTCCCTCAAGAAAAAATTGAAGTAATACAAAAATATTATCGACAAAGATGTGGTGCATCATTTATTGTTGACGCACCACATCTTTTACTAATGTCACATCGAGACTTATGCAAAACATGTCTGAAAAACGGTAATACAGCCCACCTTATACCTGCCAAACACCAATGACAAACATGACGTAAATGTCCTACAAATACAAAAACGGTATATATTATAAAAACAACAAACTGATTTACAGCAATATAACGTTCTGTTTTTCTTCACTCATCGGACCCATGTCTGCGAACGTCCCAACCACCCTCTTCTATCCAAGGAACCTCGCAAAGTGATTGTATTATCTTCATTGTGATAAATCTTTCCATAATAATTCTTCTTACCCTCCGGTTCATATATTATGCCACCTTGCAAGATACCGTCTTCTTCTTTCATATCTTTTATGACTATCATATTCTCGAAACCTGAATCTTCAAGTTCCTCACCATTGTAAAAAACACGCAATATCCTTCCATAATACAATCCGGTATCCTCATCTTGATAAAACTCCACTATTCCTTTCGTTTCCCCTGTTTTGTCATCAACAGTTCTCCATTCTCCAAGCACCCAGTCAGCCTGAGCAAAACATCCCACAGCCAATACTAAAAATATCACCAATACACCTATTTTTTTCATAATTGCCATTTTATACACAACAATCCAGATAACAGTTTTTCTGTGCAAAGGTATAATTTTTTTTAATCTATAATAATTAAAAACAGCTGCATCCAAAACAATGTAATTCATACATCCAAAAAATTATTTTACAATTTCATGGACAATAAAAATGTTGTAACCTGACAATCAACAATTAAAAAAGCAGAGTATCGACGCGCTTACATGCGACAATTCGTTCACGTCATTTTACACGATAAAGCTCTAATAACATCAAGGAACAACACATTAAAAATATATACGCCTAATTTATCTGCAACCAGAAAGAACCTCCATGTTTTTCCACACCAACCAAATTGGGATGATTCCACATGGGTGCTATGACATCTGACAATTCCTTATCCTCACTGATAAAATAATTCGGCAATATAGTTTTATATTTAGCCGGATTTGCCAAAATAAATGCAGCAAGCATATACTGCTCATTATAAAACCTGTCACACATAAACTGAGGATAGTCGTAAGGAATATAAATGTCATGAAAATGAACTACAACACCTTTCTTTAAAAACGGAAGAAGTTCCAAGAAACAAATCATGGCATCAGAATTGGGAAACACTCTGTGCGAATTGTCAATAAACAATATGTCATTCTCATTCAATGAATCGACTATAAATTTATTATCGAGTAAATCCTCAAAAGGTTTTCTAATCACCTTATCCGACAAATGGTCGATATTGGCTCTCGGATAAGGATCTATGGATATTATTTCAGTATTAAGGTTGTTCTCCTTAATGGATTTTCTTGCCACCTTTGTAGAATTGCCCGAACCGATTTCAATATACTTTGAAGGTTTATATTTAGCAATCATTCCATAAATCCCAATAATATCAAGACCAGGCAAAAAACCGTTATTCCATGCAATCTTGTCTTCATCAGTTTCATCTTTGGAATTTCTTATTTCCTGAATTTTATCAATATGTTCCAAAAATAACATCAAAAGATCATTGTATATCTTTCTGTTAGCATTTACCACCTCGAACAGAAGCGGATGCCATGGATTATCATTTCCACATCTCGGCTTAGTATTGACCTTATAATCCAAATGAACACTCTGAAATTTCGGTGACAAGAACCTGTATAACGATTTAAGTTTTGATTCTCCCATTACTCTCCTGAATTAAACCAATAAAAAACTTTATTTATCAGCCCACAAATATATAAAAATTTTTTAACGTAGTCAAATTTGTTCAATTTTTTTATTATACAGTTTCAATAATACAAATACAATCGAATTTATTTCATTGTTTTGATAATAAGCAATAGCAGAACATATTTATACCAAATGGGATTATTTAAAACAAGAATATAAAATACAATAATTCTTTATTCATTTTATAACAAATTAAAGTTAAATTGACAACAAAAGCATTTAAACTCAATATTTATTTGAGTAATGTTTCAAAAGGTATGTAATTGAGATTCACATTTCGACTGCAGATTATACATTTTTTAAAAAATTTGTCAAATAATTGTCAGATAAAACCGCGCAGGTGGCATGTCGGAACATGCGGCTTTGACAATATGTATTTATTCCTCCCACCCGAATTTCTTATCTTCCTTCTAAACAGTGCCATCTTATATTCACATCTTTTTCGCGTCATCGTTACATATCCCGATAACAATATCGTTGATCCCGGATTAGGTAATTCTCCTCTCTTTCTTGTTGTTCTCTTATTATCTCCGTTAATTCTCTCTATCCAATTGATGGAGTATGTCATACTTCTTATTTTTATAATGACAATCCAAATAAGTAAAATGATAACCGTTTACCTCATTGTTCATCCAATTTACAAAAACATGATAAAAGTTTCATTTTCATATTCCCGGAAATTTCATATCCTATATTTATCCACGTCCATTATGTCTTTCGATACCTGTATCCATTACGCAAGTCATTGGTTATGATATTATGTCCTTACCATTTTTTCTTCATCAGTATCTCCAAACTCATTTTCAATATTTCTCCTATTCCTTTTCCTTCTTTGATTATCTTTTCGATAATTTTTTTATCTTTGCTCCTGTGTAAAATTTATATTTGTATTTTTTAAAATTTGACAAATAAAAAATATTAGACTTTGAATTTTACACACTTTTGGGGACAGTATCATAATTTAAGTAAATAGAATATGAAACCTATAACTGCAATAATAATTTATTTTTCTTTGATGATTCCATCATTGTTCATAAGTTATGGCAACTATACAACAACGAAAGAACATATAATAAATGATGTCAATCAGGCTTTGGCTCAAACCATTCTATATACATCAGATCGTATAACGGCTGATACGTTGAAAGTGTACAGGTCAAAATTGAAAATAGACCAACTAAAAGAAACATCTTATTTGACAATGTGCACAGAAGAACCAAGTAAAGTATCCATTTGTAGTGATACGATAAGTTACAAAGTTGGAAAAGAAAGATTATACATCAGAGCATACCCCAATTGTACAAGAGTTGCTATATTCAGAATGTCTGAACAAAAGACACCCTTTATTCTATTTGTTTTAAGTATAATATGGTGTATATTTTCCTTTATATACCTGAAGACGAAATCGCTCAAAAACAACAATTTTTGCATTGAACCGGAAATTATAAATCTTGGAACATTGCATTTTTCAAAATCTTCAAATCTTTTTTTTGATGAAAAAAAACAAGAAATATACTTCACCCCTATGCAACATCAACTCATGAAGATGCTAATAACAACAAAGAATCATAGATTATCTATAAAAGAAATTTGCCATTGTCTTTGGCCCGGAAAAGAAGATGCCCGCGATACTCTTTATACATTAGTACACCGACTAAAGCCTATTTTAGAAAAAGTCAGCGATGTAAAGATTGAAACAGTAAATGGACATTTCTATATACTTAAAACAAGAAAATCATAAATATCAAATGGTTGTCAGTGAAATGTAAGCCAAATGTAAGCCAAATGTAAGCTAAATGTTTGCATTCTAACAAGGGAATATTCTTACTTTGTATTTACATTTGCAACAACAAATTGCAAATCATGAAAGAAGTAAAAATTATTTTCACAGGTTTATTTTTAATATCATTTTCAATATCATCATGGTCTCAGAATATATTAAAAGGAACTGTTAAAGATTCTGGCAATATTCCCATTATAGGTGCCTCTGTAGTTTTACGCACCATAAATGATACATTAATTTATAAAGGTTGTTTGACAGATATTGATGGTCATTTCTCAATAGAAGAAATAGTTGACAGAAAATACATATTGGAAATATCATTTTTAGGTTATGAAGATTATTTAAAAGAAATCACAGTAGTTGGAAACACTGATATCGGAATAATTACATTAAAAAAACGAATATTTGACCTTGATGAGGTTGTCGTAACTGCAAACATGGTGGAAAGATTCGCTGACAAGAAGGAGTATAAATTAACTAATGTAGAAAAGAAACATTACAGTAGTGCGTTGGCTGCATTGGAATTTCTTCCTAAGATTCAAGTTCTTGATCAAAGTGTTTCATCTGTGGACGGTAAGGCTGTAAAGATTCTGATTAACGGTGTTCCATCAACTCCGACAGACCTATCTGTCCTTTCGCCCGAGAACATTGCAAAAATAGATTATTACACACAACCTCCAATCCAATACTCCAATATGGGATTAGGAGCGGTAATAAATGTAGTAACCAAAGAAAAACAGGACGGAGGTTCTGTCGGCATCAACACCCAGAATGCCGTAACCACAGGCTTCGGCAACAATGTCGTCAATTTCAAATACAATTGGGGCAATTCGCAGATCGGCGTGACATACAATATCAATTACAGAAATTACGACAAAAGGGTATTGGATGAAGAAATGACGTATTCGATTGGAGGAACAGATTACGAAAAGACAAAAAGCGGACGCAACAGCCCGTATGCCTATGAACAGCAGATGGCTGAAATCAGTTTCAACAATTCGAAAGTTGACAACTATCTTTTCAGTGCAAAACTATCCTTCAACTCGTTGAACCGAAGACGCTCTTCGATACAGGACATCATGTCAAAAATAAATGGAGAGGAATCACTTGAAATTGGCGAGAGTTCGGACAAGGACAAATACATCAGTCCTGTTATGGATATGTATTTCAGCAAATCATTCGACTCCAAACATGAACTTATTATGAATCTTGTCGGTACATACTACAAATCCGACTATGACTATGAATACAGAGAATTACCGGATGAAAAAACGGATTTTGAAACAGCAACGGTAATAAACACGGACAAATATTCCGTTATCGGTGAAGCACTGTATAACTATAAAATGGGAAAGACGAACCTGTATGTAGGAACCAGGTATATGTATAACAACAGCACTCAGAACAATTTACCTTCAAATAACCGGATAACTACCAATGAGATTTACTCCTATTTGGGAATAACCGGAATGATGGGTAAAAAATTCAATTACAGTATAAGTGCCGGTGTAAATAACAATATTTTTACCACTATTGAAAACAAGACTTACAATTTCACCTATTTCCGTCCTCAGGTAAAATTGGGATATTTCATAGACAAAAGCTCGGACCTGATGTTCAATTATGAAGTAAACACCGAAAACCCGTCAGTGTCTTCACTGACTTACAATCCTTATTTTAAGGATCCAAATTATATATTCGCGGGAAATCCCAATTTGACGCCAAGCAACAATCACGATTTGTCGCTATCCTACTTCAAAGGCTTCAAAAAATTTGTAATCAATGCTGAAGTAGAATATTCATATACAAAAGATGCCATCGCACCGATTTTCCAATCCGATGATAATAACATCATTGAGACATTCGGCAATTTGGATAATGCACAAAACATGA
Organism: Candidatus Limimorpha avicola; assembly: GCF_056978975.1. NCBI lineage: Bacteria > Pseudomonadati > Bacteroidota > Bacteroidia > Bacteroidales > Candidatus Limimorpha > Candidatus Limimorpha avicola. Next base: position 157,211 of record NZ_DBMCYK010000001.1, on the reverse strand, counting down.
AAACCAGTTTGTTTTTACAATGGTATCCATTTTCAAACAATATACTCAGATTGAGACTGTACTCCGAAGTGTTCCATCAGATCAATAAATTGGGCGGTTCAGAATGGAACCATACAGGCTATTCAATAATCCCTTCAATATATCTTGCATACAATAAATGGGTATTACAGCTATTCTACCAGACCCAGAAAAAATCCCTTATCGGACAGATGACTAAAAACATTCCAAGCATGGCTTCGGTAGAACTGTCATATAAACCAATAAAGAACCTGACCATTACCGGAGGTATAAGATACCCCTTCTATGATTCATGGAAACAGGTTACTTCCGTATCTGGAACACCACTCTTGCATCGCACTGAAACTGAAAGAATTATCAATAATGCCAATATGGTGTATATAAATCTTGTTTACAATTTCTCATTTGGCAAGTCTAAATCCGGCGTAAAATTAAAGATACAGAATAAAGATAAGGATTCCGGAATACTTAACAGAAACTAATCACAAACCACAAATCATACACATATTCTATAATATAAATTTATTATTTTAAGTATAATATGCTATATCACCAAAAATAATAAGCGATGAAAATCGATTATTTCATAATAATAAAATTATTTATAATATACAATAAGCAGAATAATCTTAACAATATGCAAAACATATTGATTATTCCATGTTTGTAAAACTTATAAATCGACTAATCACACATGTGATAAAAATGAAGTAAAATTTTGAAATAAAAATCTTTCGAACACATGCACATATAAACCAACAAACAGATGAAAGTCAGATTATTGTATATTATTATAATAATATATTATGTACGGAAGTATATGAACATTCACTGTACTGTAATATTGAAGAGCACGAAAATGTTAATGTATTATATATAAAGCTATATTTTTGAAAACCCTGAAATATCAAACAAGCCGAAAAAACAAACTGAGACTATATCCATTCGACTTTAGTGGGAGCTTACTTTTTAAAAATTATTTCCAAATCATATCTTATTGACATCCTAATAAAAACTTTATATAATTTCATCAGCGACGGACAAACCATCAATTCAAATCAACACAAAAAAGGCCGACATTAACAGTCAGCCTCTATAATTGTCAACAATATCCGTAAAACAAATCAGCTACATTAATATATCACATATTCACATCATTAGTAGTCATTTGTTTCATCATGCACTTGTGCATCTCATTGATGTCATCAAGAAAATCCTGCATCTCCTGTTCATGTTCTTCTTCTTCCCGAAGTATATGTTTTGCCATTTCGCAAGTAGTATAATCTATACCATGAGTCATATCAATAATATATTTATATCTGACAATTGCACAACGTTCTCCCTCAATATTTTGGCGCAAGACGACAGCAATATTCTCATCTTTAGGGTCATAATATTTACATTTTGCCATGTCGAACCAGCGTACGGGGTCGGAGACGGGATTACCTTCAAGTTCAATAATGCGGTTAGCGAGCATCTCTGCATGTTTCAGTTCCTCTTGTGCATGTTCCATCAATTCCTTCTGTATGGCTGCCCGTTGATTGCCTTTTATCAGGAAAGAACCTATCCAATATTGATAATATGCAAGCCACTCTTCTGAGAGAGCCATGTTAAGTTGTTCGATAAGTTTATTTACATCAATCTTATCCTTTAAAATTAAAATGCTACCTTTTGCCATAATCTTAATATTGTTTTTCATATAACAAAAGGCAATATGATATGTTCAAAATGTCATTCTATCAAACTTTTAATTATCACCGGGAAATGTTCATATTCGAGTTGATGGATTTTGGCTGCGAGGCTGTCCGGTGTCTCGTCGTCGGCAAGAGGCACCTGTGCCTGAAAAATAATATCACCGCTATCATATTTTTCATTAACATAGTGAATGGTAATTCCAGACACCGGTTCGTGGGCAGCAACAACAGCCTCATGAACATGCTCTCCATAAAATCCCTTACCTCCATATTTAGGCAGCAAAGCCGGATGTATATTGACAATCTTATTGGGATATGCCTTGACGAGTGAAGCAGGTATCAACAACAAGAACCCGGCAAGTACAATAAAATCAACACCTTTATCCTGCAAGAGTTTGACAAAAGATTCATCGTTAAGTGTTTTTTTATCAACCATAATGACAGGTATGTTCATTTTCTCGGCACGCTGCACTGCATAAGCAGCAGGATTGTTACACACCACGCAAACTATATTGACATTGTCATCATTTTGAAAAAAATCGGCAATACGCTGCAAATTAGTACCATTGCCGGAAACGAAAACAGCTATATTAGTCATATTCAATTATTTAATTATCACTTTCTCATCAGGTTCCAAATCGAACCATATCATATATTCTTCATCAGAACGTTTCTTTTCATATTGTTTGTCAACAGCAATAATATCGGATGACGAAACAAGGGTAAGACCTTTTATTAAATCCTTACCATTGTTAATGAGCACGATACTGCCATCATAATTAATAATGTAACTCACATCACGCAACTGTTTCTGATACTGCATATAACGTTCCACCGTTGTAGGCAACAACATTTTTTTCTCTTTAAGAACAGCAATACGCTGAAGAGCTGCATTGAAATCCGGTTTCGCCACTATCTTTCCATTATCATTTGTCCAAAACCCTCTATCTTCTGTCACCCAAGGCGAATAACAATGAATTATGAACACCTCTCTAAAATCAGTAATTTTACGCAGTCTGTTTTCGCTAAGATAATAGCCCCACATAGAAAGAGGTTCCATGGTATATGTCGTTGTCCATAGCATAAAATCCTTATTGTCAGGCAGATAATGAACACGTGGCAAAGGCATGCAGTCTGAGAAAGCAGAATACGGCACTGTCAGATTACAGTCGAACCTGTAGGCATCGAAAATACGTGTTTCTTCCAAAGAAGCATTCCACGGAAACTCCACGCCGTTTTGCTTCCACAAGTCACACAGATAATAAGGAGAAGAAGGATTCAAACCGTCGCATACCATATCTTCTCGGTTATGAACTTCGCTATTGTTGTAGCCATGGTCTATCCATGTTTTGGTATTAAAATGTTTTTTCATGAAAGACATTGCCTGTTCAAGATTCTCAGGTGAAGATGTATATTGTTCCGGAGTATGAAGACAAATATCGAATCCTTTGTTTTTCAATTGAATCATAAAATCGAGAAAATCATCATCACTTAACGAGGCATGCAATCCCGGGAAGTCGGAATTTTTCTCAATATTGCATACGCTGTCAGGATTATTAAAGAACACACTTTTAGTCACAGGCACGTCATAATATACATAACCTCCTACAGCACTATCCGCCGAAACAATATCTTCACTTCCGAAACATACCGCTCTATGTGTCCTAATATCAGACCAGTCGGCATGTTCTGTAAATATCACGGCAGCCTCAAAACCTTCCCATACCGGCATAATGCGTGGCAAATCGCACTTCCTGGAAATAGTGATGACAAAAGAAGAAGAAAGACGTTCTTTTCCGGCAAATCGAGAATGAGAGACATCTACGAAAACGTCGGCAGTGTCGTTTCGCAAAGGGAAATGTATCATAGGATGATCATGATGATAATCCATATTGAGGACCGCTGTCATATCTATCCCATCAAACTGTATTGAAGACAAATGCGACGGATGATAAATACTGATTTGTTCATCGCCATGACTGACACTAAAACCCTCTTTATCAAGGTAATATTCCTGTTTATAACGACTTGTCAACGGAAACCGCCGGTAAAATACTGCATCATCAGCAAAAAAAGGCATCACTAATGAAGCACGCAACAGTTTGACATCATTTTTAAATTTTGTATTCAGTGTAATATCAAGAGAAGTACTGCCTTCAGTAGAAGCGACATTCATCTCATTAACAGCGATATCATTTTTGTTTTTAAAACAATGCATAGTAACATTCGACTCATCCGAAACCTTAGTCAACTTCCACATATCAGATTGACATTCAAGAGTATCACCCTCTATCATATAAGACAAATACAATGACAGCGGCTTGGAAACAGGAATACAGCTCATATCCCCGAGCATAAGTTTTTTGTCTTTTTTAGAATACAACAAAGTCAATGTGCTGTCGATTGTCGAGATATTATAAAGATAGGATGAACAATATGATGATGATAAATTCGGAAGGAAAGAAGGATTTGGCGCCTCACTTATCTCAAGTTCCACATCATCAATAAGTATTCTATCATTAGATTTAACATTGTAAATATAACATTTCAAGTCCGAATCATGATGGTGGTCATAGGGAATAACGACAGAAAGTGAAAAATTCCACCAGGCGCCAGGTTCAATGAATCCGTTTGCAAGAGGAAACGACGCCCAATAAACATTTTCGCCATTTCTATTAGTAGAAACCACGAAAAGAGCATCAGGACATTTTAAAGCATTGAGATACATCGACAATGACATGACAACAGCTTTGTTTCGCATCTCACGAGCGACATGAATGTTAAAGCCAAAACCATAAACAACATTAGTATCACACAAAGCAACATGATTACCATCAGAAAAAACAGTATCAAAAATCACATTGACATTAGACCATATAGAAGACTCTTCAGAAGACTCAAAATCGATGAAATAATGTTGTCCATAAGATGACAATGGCATATTATACAGGAAGAATAACGTCAAAAATAAGACAAAACAAAATTTTTTAAACATATTCAATTGCTTTCAGATCACCGTTAAGATATTTCATCATATTGAAAATCAAAGCTTTCAATCTAAAATCTTCAACATAGACCGAGATTGGAGCCATATTCTCAATTCGTTTGGAAATATACTTAAAAAAACGATTCACCGAAAAAATTTTTCCACTCAACAAAACGGCATCTATTTTACCATCCAAAGGTATAAGGCAAGAGGCAATTTCTTTTGATATTTGATAAGCACAAGCATCGACAATCTGTCTGGCTTTTTTGTTGCCGTCGCGCAACATGGCAGATATCTTATCGACGGAAGAAGTACCGAGATAATATTGAAAAGAGCCGGAGTGAAGGAGCAAATCTTTGATTTCCTGTTCAGTATGATGTTTAAAATAAACCATAGAAAGTATATTGGATGCGGGTACTGTACCGGATTGCTGCAGTCCGAAAGCTCCATAACCGAGATATGCCTGGTTGACATCGACGACTACACCTTCTTTATGAGCGGCGACAGACACCGTTTTATCATCGACATGACAAATGACAAGATTGAGTTTCTTATAATCCGAATGTATTGACAATGAATATAGATATCCAAGATATTTATGTATCATGGCGTGAAAGAGCGATTTTTTTCGCAAGGCAGAATGAGAAACAAAACGTGCCACATCGCTACGTTCATCGATAGAGGCAGGATCAACAACAAAAGACTTAACACCTAAGATATTAGCAACACCGAAAGCTACGAGTCCTCCAAGATTTACGACATCTACACCATTCATTCCGTCGAGCAAATCTTCCACCAAAGGCTTATTAATAGAATAAATTCCGGATACACAAGGGTTCAATAAACCACCTTCAGCAATAACATAACGTATGTCTGCAAGATTGACGCCGTCATTTTTCAGTTGTGAAAGTACTGCATTACGACGTACTGCCATTTGTTCTATCATAGCCATATCTACAGTAACTGCGTCATTATCATGTACTATATCACATTGATATATAATATTTTCAGATTCACATACCGCTATTTTTGTCACCGAATCATCTGTAATGACAACAAGATAAGTATCGCTCATGTCAATTTTTTATAAATAACGAGCGACACAATTAAAATGTTCGTTGAAAATGCAGAGGAAAAAACGAGTCACTCCGACGGCATGACCGTCGAAGGAAACTCGTCAACACAAATCAAAATATTATGCTAATTAAAAATTACACGCATAATGTCAATCCACATTGTCATGCAGATATGAATTATTGGAACTCAACTCTCCATTTTGTTGGGAATAATAGTTACGTGAGAACGTCTGAATCTCCTTAAAAGAGACATTGACGCCGGCACGTTTATAAGCAGGCTGTTTCTCCAACTGTGAAATAGTATATTCCATTTTGTCAAAAGTACTGTTATCACTCAGCAAAGAAAGTCTTTTCCTACGTTCGTCCATTTCAATGGCAACATCTTCCTTATCTACCACGGCAAATTCTTTATCTTCGTATGAATCAAACAGTTTAAGGTCGACGCTGTCTTCGGTTTTAACTTTCTTTTCTGCAACAGTGCGAATTTCTATTCCGGACGTGCTATTTTCATAAACACTTTCGAATTCCACCTTATCCTTAGATTCATTCTGTTTAGGAATTTCTTCACCGAGAGTATGGACAACCACCTTATCCACATTATTGTCCTCAACAATTTTATCTTTCAGAGGCACTGTTTCTTTCACAGGAGAAGTAATATCAACGACTTTCTTTTCCGGTTGTTGTCGTTCATTATTCATGTTAACGATATTGTCATCGCCGAATCCTGTTGCTATGATAGTAACACTGATACTTTCATCCAAGTTACTATCTTCGCCATTGCCCCATATCATATCGGAGTTCAAGCCGGCAGCATCCTGAACATATTCAGTTATCGTCATCACCTCATCGAGTGTAACCTCTTTACTGCCAGAAGTGATATATACGAGCAAATTCTTAGCGCCTTTAATATCGGAATCATTAAGCAGAGGAGAATTCAAAGCATCCTGAACAGCTTTCAATGCCCTATCCTCGCCGGAAGCTATACCAGAACCCATTATTGCTTTGCCACTATTACGCATCACGGTACTGACATCTTCGAAGTCAATATTGACATAACCTGTTACTGTAATTATCTCAGCTATACCTTTAGCTGCGATTTTAAGTACATCGTCAGCTTTTCTAAAAGCCTCAGTCAATTTCATGTCGCCGTATTCCTCTCTAAGTTTATCATTACTAATGACAAGAAGAGTATCGACATTTTGCCTCAATTCTTCAATACCTTTCAGAGCCTGTTTTTCGCGTTTCTTTCCCTCAACGGAAAACGGGATAGTCACAATACCAACAGTAAGAATACCCAACTCTTTAGCTACAGAAGCTATTACCGGGGCAGCACCGGTTCCCGTACCGCCACCCATTCCGGCAGTGATAAACAACATCTTAGTATTATTACTAAGATATTCCCTTATTTCATCTTTTGTTTCTTCGGCAGCCATACGCCCCACATCAGGGACATTACCGGCACCAAGTTCACGTTTTCCAAGATGCACCTTATTGACGACAGGACTTCTCTGCAACGCCTGACTGTCAGTATTACACAAAATAAAATCCACACCACAAATACCTTCGGTAAACATGTGTGTGACAGCATTACTACCGCCGCCTCCGACGCCTATAACTTTAATGATGTTAGGCTTTTCTTCCGGATGTTCAAACTCTATTATGTTACTCATAGTTAATTAAATATTTTGATTTGTATCATTATCATTTTTTTCATCAATACTTTCATCCTTAAACAGGATAGATCCAAAACCTGTTATTATTGCCTTGAGGTGACCTATTCCTCTTTTAGGTCCATTAGATTTACTTTCTTTCTTATTGACAATAACGCTTTCCTCTTCCTCAATATCGTCATTTAGAATAGATAGTTTTTGTCTGTTAAAAGACTCCAATATCAAGCCTATACATGTAGCAAACACAGGACTTTTCAATTCATCAGGATTATCGTTATCAATATGTTCATTAGGGTAACCTATTCTCACATCAAGACTAGTCTTAAAAGCCGCAAGTTGTTGAATATGTTTCATCAAGGCACCGCCACCGGTAAGAACAAGACCACCGGTAAGAGCACATTCGTTAGGACATTTATCTATTTCATTTTTAACCATGTCGAATATTTCGCTAAGACGAGCATGAATTATTTCTGAAAGATTTTTAAACGTTATCTCTTTAGGCTCTCTTCCATGAATACCCGGTATTGATATCACATGATGTTCGTTGTTTTCGTTAGGCAAGGCAGATCCATATCTCACTTTCATCTCTTCGGCATATTTTCTGAGAACAGAACAGCCAATGCGGATATCATCGGTTATGACATTACCGCCGAAAGGTATCACGGCAGTATGATAAATTATAGAATCGGAAAATATTGCAATATCTGTTGTACCGCCACCAATATCGACCAACACCACGCCCGCCTCTTTCTCATCTTCTCCGAGCACAGCCACAGCAGAAGCGATAGGTTCCAATATCAACTTATCCAACACAAGTCCTGCATTTTCCACACATGACACTATGTTTTCCACTGCAGATTTCATACCAATAATGACATGGAAATTAGCCTCTATAGTATTACCCAGCATACCTTTAGGATTACTTATACCGGCTTCATTATCAACAATATACTCTTGTGGTATAGCATCAATGATTTCTTCTCCCGGTTGCATTCCCAATTTAAAAACATTGGAACGCAGTTCATCCAATTCATCTTGTGTGATATATGTTTTGGCATTTTTACGTGTTAAAGAGCCCCTATGCTGTATGCTTTTGATATGATGCCCGGCAATACCGACATTGACATTCGTTATCTCAACTCCGGCCATCTCCGAAGCTTCATCGACAGCTTTCTTAATAGAATCTACGGTTTGCTGAATATTGAAAACCATACCTCTTTTCACACCGTACGATTCTGCTTTACCATAACCAATGACTTTAATCTTATTGTTCTCCGTCAATTCTCCCACGACACATGCTATCTTCGTGGTTCCTATATCCAATCCTGTAATGTAAACCGATTCTTTCATAAGCCTTAATATTTAGTACAAACAACTTGATTGACAAAATTAAAATTCACCTTTTTAAACTGTTTCAACTCTTCACTGCCCAACATCTCATCAAAAAAACGTTGCATATTGGACAACTTGATTTCCATATCATTAATATCTCCGAGTACCACATTGACATCAGTGCTATTAAGCACCAATTCAATATCGCCTTCATTTTCAAAATACACCTGTTTAACGCAACATGAAGTGTATGGATCTTTCAATATTTTCTTCATTACATCATACATCATCAACAATTTAGTATGCGAATATACAGGATCGTCGATATTGCCGGAACTGGTCCTCACCACGGGAAATTTAAGATTTCCATTACCAACCAGGACATGTGGAACATATTCATTTTCGACAGGGAATAATCTTCCCAAAGTATCTGCATAAACCGATTCTCCGTTTTCATTATATATGCGCATGAGAGGTTTGCCTTCTTCCACATGAACCACAAGGATATTATCCAATGTTATCTCGACCTTAACATCAGTAATCCAAGGATTGCCAATCAAATAACTATGGACACTATCCAACGGAACATCTCTTATTGTTTTGTTAGTCAGTGTATCACAAATATCCCATACAGTATGCAATTCTCTGTCATAATCTATAAAACCATCTTTTGTGCCATTGTTATTCAACAACTTCACATCAACAAGTGAATGTCTGAAATGATGTTGATACGATACCCACCACAGAGTTGCCAAAGCAGCCACAGTAAACACCAAAACCAATATTTTCAACACCTTTTTCATTTCAGCATCTCCTCTATTTCAGGAACAAGACGATCAATATCGCCGGCACCCATTGTCACTATCAACTCAGGATGTATTTTTTTCAATACATTCAATAATTCACTTTTATGGCAAAGCATCTTTTCTGCACAACAAATCCTGTCGAGCAATACTGAAGAAGTAATACCTTGAATAGGTTTCTCACGGGCAGGATAAATGTCGAGCAATATCACTCTGTCGGCGATAGAAAGGCTTTCTGCAAAACCATCAAGAAAGTCACGTGTACGGCTAAACAGATGCGGCTGAAATACCACAGTCATCATTCTGTCCGGGAATACCGTACGCACCGTTTTCAATGTTGCCTTAATTTCTTCAGGATGATGAGCATAGTCGTCAATATAGACAGTATCATCATTATTAACCCTGATGTCGAACCGACGCCACACACCTTTAAAAGAACACAAAGCCTCACGAATAACATCTGCACCTACACCCATTTCCATAGCAGCAGTCATAGAAGCGAGAGCATTTAAAATGTTGTGTTCCCCGAATAAAGGCATTCGGAAGACACCCAGATCCAAAGCGCAGCGAGTTACATGAAACTCCGTCATACCATCAACAATTCTTATCGAATCCGCCTTGATGTCAGCATTTTCAAAACCGTAAACTATCATTTTCCTCTCGGTAACGACAGGAAGATTGGTACGGCAAATCACGACACCGTCAACAGCAGTCTTATTTACAAACTCATTAAAACTATCAATAAGATGTTGATTATCATAATATATATCAAGATGATCTGCATCTATGGAAGTTACTATACTGATATATGGCGACAACTGCAGGAAAGAATGGTCATATTCGTCAGCTTCTACAACCATCACCTTGTCATCAGCATCGCCAATGACGACATTACTGTTGAAGTTATTGGCTATACCACCTATGAAGGCAGAAATTTTCATTTTATCGCAGTGCAGGATATGTGTTATCAACGAAGTTGTCGTCGTTTTACCATGAGTACCGCTCACACATATTGCATTACATTTACGAGACAACATTCCGAGTATTTCAGCTCTTTTATAAATCTTCACGCCACGTTGTTTCAATGCCAACAGTTCAATCGAGTCCGCAGGTATAGCAGCTGTCATGACGACAAATGCTATTTCATCCGGAATAACATTAATATCCTCATGATAATGTATCATTGCACCTTCTTTTTCGAGGTTGCAAGTGATGTTGGAAGATGTACGGTCATAACCGGCAACTCTATAACCCTTTTTAAGGAAATAGCGTGCCAAGGCACTCATTCCTATGCCTCCAATACCAAGGAAATAGACCATATCATTTTTCAACATTTCCATAATCATTTATTATTCAGCACATTATCAATTTCATCAACCACAAGTTCGGCAGCATTAGCCTTAGCGAATCCATAAATATTACGACTCATAGCAGCACATCTGTCTTTGTCAGCGAGCAATGCAAACACTGTTGGTATCAATTGTTGCTCAGTAGCATCATTAGGCACGAGCAAAGCAGCGTCGGCATCAACGAGGCGGCGAGCATTTTTCGTCTGATGGTCTTCAGCCGCTGTCGGCAAAGGCACGAATACGACAGTTTTGCGCATGAGTGAAAGTTCAGATATAGAGATAGCACCGGCTCTTGATATGACGACATCAGCAAGAGAATATGCCATATCCATTCTATCAATAAACACAACACATTTTATCTTATATGACAGGTTCATTTCATCCACTGCCTGAGATGCTTTCTCAAAATAAGGTTTGCCAGTCTGCCATATCAACTGCACATCATTATCTTTGAATGAAGACAAAGCAGCAAAAACACCTCTATTGATACCCAAGGCACCCTGACTGCCTCCCACCAACAATATCACAGGTTTTTCAGGGTTAAGATTGAAAAACGCAGCAGATTCCGCTCTGTCAACATTAACATTCATTATATTGTTTCTCAACGGATTACCGGTCAATACAATTTTTTCTGCGGGGAACCACTTATCCATTGCATCATAAGCCACGCAGATTCGTGATGCCTTGTTTGCCATCATTCTATTGGTAACACCCGGAAAAGAATTCTGTTCCTGTATGATGACAGGTATTTTCATGGAAGCGGCGCGGCGCATTGTTGGACCACTGGCAAAACCGCCAACCCCGACGACTAAATCCGGATTAAAACGACGAATAATCTTTCCGGCTTTCACCAGGCTGCACAACAACTTCAACGGGAACAAAAGATTATCGAGAGAAAGACTTCTTTTAAATCCGCTAATCCACAGGCCTTCAATAGGATAACCTGCCTTAGGCACCATATCCATCTCCATCCTGCCTTTTGCTCCAATAAACATTATCTCCGCATCAGGATGGCGTTTTTTAAAGGCATCTGCAATGGCAATGGCCGGAAAGATATGACCTCCCGTACCACCACCGCTAATCAGCAGCCTGCACCTGTTCGAGTTCTTTTCTCTTTTCATCGTTTTTATTTATATCTCTTGTCACACTCAATATTATTCCAAAGGATATACCCGTACATATCATAGAAGTACCGCCTCTACTCACGAAAGGCAGATTTTGTCCTGTAGTAGGCAACAATCCCACTGAGACGCCCATATTGATAAAAGCCTGCATGACAATACACAATATCAGACCAAATGACAAAATAGCTCCGAAAGAGTCGGGACGTTTCACCATTATCATTACCACACGATACAACAAGATAAGATACAAAGACAGCACAATTACACCACCTACAAGTCCATATTCTTCGACAACTATAGCATAGATACAGTCGTTTTCCACCTTAGGGAGGGAATTACGTTCTGTACTCTTGCCGGGCAGTTTACCAAAAATGCCACCGGTAGCGATAGCCGCCTTAGCATAATCCTTTTGATAATTATCCGTATTTGTAATACGGGCTTTCCATGTCGTCTGACGACCGCTACTGCCTGTCATAAACTTTATACATATAAACAATGCAAGGAATAATACGGCAATTCCGACGAAAGACAAAATATACTTCATCTTTATCTTTCCCACAAACATCATGGCAATACATGTAGCAAAAAGCAGCACAGCTGTAGAAAGGTTCTCTGTTGCTATCAGGCCTACAACAAATATCACCGGAAGCATAATATTAAGACAAATATCCTTCCAACCAGGGTCAGGATTATCTTTTCTCAATGCTATTTTTCTGGCAATAAACCCAATAAGAATTATTTTGACAAACTCATTTGGCATAAACGAAGCATTAGGACCCATGAAGGGCAATATTTTTGATAATGACAATGACCTTCTGGCATCATCGCTTTCCGTACCAAACAGTTGAGTAAGTATCAACAAGACAATGGCAACAAAAAACAGCAGATTGAAGATATTAGAATAATATGTATATTTCACACGAGAAGCTCCAAACATAAGAACAAGAGCGGCGACAACAAATACAGCATGTTTCATGAGAACGAAAGTATTATTACCTCCGTAATCTTTAATAGCGACTACACTTGTTGCACTATAGACGCACAACAAAGATATCAGTGCCAATATCCATGCAACCATCCAGATACCTCTATCGCCTTGGAATATCCTGTCAAAGAGTCTCATTTTCCATATAAAATATTAAGGTTTCTTACAATATTCTGAAACATATCTCCACGTTGAGAGCTATCAACAAATGAGTCATCGACATCTGTAGAAGGAGAAAAAAGCACCTTTTCTGAGGGAGAAGCCAATTCTGAAGCCATTATGACAGCCTCGTCAAGTGTCTTAGCATGTAATATTCTATCATTCAGCACATCTCCAAAAGTATCATTAACTATTGTCATATCGTCTCCTACAAAGATAAGATATTTCACATAACGGTGTACCATAGTGACGAGGTCCTCATAGTCAAGACATTTTTCTCCACAACCCGTAATCCAAACCAGAGGAGCGTTTATATTCTCCATGGTAAACCATGTCGCCACGGGGCTGACAGCTCCGGAATCGTCTATATAATCCACTGCATTATGAGAATACACGAGTTCGCTTCTATGTCTCCAATGTTGCAAATCCACGAAAGCGTCTTTTATACTTTGTTTTTTAATCTGCCCCATCTGCGATGATATGGATGCTGCCCTTGTCATCGAGTTTCTTTTTCCCTGTTTTGCCAATTGTTCTAATGTCATGATATATTATTTATCTAATTTTCAATGTTAAAATAGCAAAAGCCGCCAAAATGATGCTTATAATCCAGAAGCGCAATGTTATCTTGCTTTCATGAAGTTTCTCGTCTGAACCCTTAAAAAGCACCTTACATCCCGGAGTTACCTGTTCCACCCAACTGAGATCTGTTCTATAATGGTCATGTATGGGCGTTCTTTTCCATATACGTTGTGGATGTCCTTTTCTCTTACCTTTTTTAAAATACAGTCTCTGCAAGATCACGGAAAGACTTTCTATTAGGAAGACGCCGCAAATTATCGGAAGCAACAATTCTTTATGAATTATTATTGCCGACACGGCGATGATTCCACCTATCGTAAGACTTCCGGTATCACCCATAAAAATCTGTGCCGGGAAAGCGTTATACCACAGGAAGCCTATCAAAGCTCCCACGAAAGCACATAGAAATACCACTACCTCTTCTGAACCTGGAATAAACATGATATTGAGATAATCCGCCATGATGACATTACTTGACACATAAGCCAATATACAAAGTGCCACTCCCATAATTGCAGAGTTACCTGCCGCCATGCCATCCATTCCATCGTTGAGGTTAGAGCCATTAGACACTGCTGTCACAACAAATACCACCACTAAGGTAAAAAATATCCAAGTAACCCAATATTTCCATGGACTCTTAATAAAATTGAATAAATCTGAATAATTAAGATTGTGATTTTTGAAGAACGGAATAGTGGTACGTGTAGATTTAACATCAGGTGATTTCACGACCACTTCTTTATTATCTTCTATTCTAACATCCACTGTCTCATTCATCACCACTGCCGGACTAAAGCGCAATGTCATTGCGACTATGAGACCCAACAGCACCTGAGCAAAGATCTTGTACCACCCTTTCAAACCATCTTTTTTCTTCTTAAAAGTCTTGATATAATCATCTGCAAAACCTGTCAACCCGAGTATTACCGTAGTAATTATCATCAATATCATATAAACATTCAAGATTTTACCCACCAACAAGCAAGGAATAAGAATAGAAGTTATTATTACAAGTCCACCCATAGTAGGAACACCCACTTTATTCACGTTAAACGGGTCTATTTTGACATCACGTTGCACCTCGCTAATCTGGTACTTTTTCAACATTCTGATAAAGGATTTACCCAACCATATCGACAATATCAATGACAGTATTATTGCCAACATGGCTCTGACAGTCACATATTCAAACAATCTCGACCCAGGCAAATCGAATTTATCTTGCAAATAATTAAACAGATAGTACAACATAGTGTCTTATATTACTCATTGTTCCTCAAATGCCTTTTTTAATTCTTCCACATCATCGAAATGATGTTTCACACCTTTTATTTCCTGATAATTCTCATGACCTTTCCCTGCCACGAGTATAATATCATTTTTTTTCGACAAAGCCACGGCAGTACGTATAGCCTCACGGCGGTCAGTGATACACAACAGTTTTTTACAAAAAGCCGTCTCAACACCTTTTTTCATATCATTTATTATGGTGTCAGGTTCCTCAAAACGGGGGTTGTCGCTTGTAAGTATCAGTTTATCGCTATTTTTTACAGCCACATCAGCCATCTCAGGGCGTTTTGTAGTATCACGATTACCTCCGGCACCTGCCACCGTGATAAGCATCTCATTATGGGTACGTATCTCGTTGATGGCTGCAAATATGTTTTTCAAAGCATCAGGAGTATGAGCATAATCCACTATACCGATTATGCCACTGTTGGAACGCACCACCTGAAAACGTCCCGGAGCGCCATGCAACTTACTTATACCCAAGAGTATCTCTTCATCATCCATGCCAAGCAAAGAAGCAGCACCATAAATAGCAAGGATGTTAGAAGCGTTATAATTACCGACAAGACGTGTAAACACATAGCTGCCGTTTATTTTCATCTGCATTCCTTCGAAACAACTCTCCAACACAAGTCCTTTAAAGTCTGCCATTGTTTTCAAAGAATACGACATCTTACGTGCTTTGGTATTCTGCAACATGAAGAGACCGTTTTTATCATCAAGATTTGTAAGAGCAAAAGCAGTCTCCGGTAAATTATCGAAAAACATTTTTTTTGCATCACGATAAGCAGTCACCGTTTTATGATAATCAAGATGATCGTGTGTCAAATTAGTAAATATGCCACCTTCAAAATGTAGTCCGGCAATACGGTTTTGTGCCACTGCATGAGAACTCACCTCCATGAAAACATATTCGCAACCTGCATCCACCATCTTGCTCATCAAGGCATTAAGTTCTATCTGGTCGCCTGTAGTATGAGTAGAAGGCACGACTTTGCCATTGATAAGATTCTCAATTGTTGACAACAAACCACATGGATAGCCGGCATCGGTAAACAAACGGTACAACAAAGTTGCTATTGTTGTCTTGCCATTAGTACCGGTAACACCCACCAAATGCATTTTATATGACGGATTATCATAAAACTCGGAAGCTGCAAAACCAAGAGCCACAGAACAATCATCAACAAGAACATAGACGACATCATCTCTACATTCTACAGGAAGTTTCTCACAGACCACGACGACAGCTCCATTACATATAGCTTTATCTATATAGTCATGTCCATCGACCTGAGTACCTCTTACCGCAAAAAACATACATTTCGTTGTACAACATCTCGAATCGAAAGCAATATAATCGACCACAACCTCGCCTGAGCCTATGATACTTATTGTTTTATAATTTCTAAATATATCTTTAACGCTTTTTCCCATAGCCCAAAACAAGTTTTATCGTCTTTCCTTTTTCAAGTTCTTCATCAGGTTCAACAGACTGCTTCAACACTCTGCCATGTCCTTCAAACTGTGCTTTCCAACCCAATGATTCTATAAGGAACACAGCATCAGTGACATTCATGCCGGTAAAATCCGGGACCAAAGAATAGTTAACATTGACAGGTTCCACATAATAACCATTGATATTTCTTTTCACTTTCACCCATTCCGTACCAATATCGGTATCATACAAATCGATATTCATCAAGTCGCAATATTTGTCAACATCATCAAGATATGCCATTGAAGTCTCTGTATAGACCTCACAATCAGGGTCAGACTGCATAAACACATTGTCAGTATCAGGTATCTTATTGGCATACACTCTTTTAGCAACTTCTTTAAACACAGGAGCCGACACCATTGAGCCATAATACGCACCACCTTTAGGATTACTTACCATGACGATACAAGAATATTTTGGATTCTCATAAGGAAAGAATCCAACAAAAGTGGCAGTATATCTTTTATTGGCATATCCGCTTTTACCCTGAGCTATCTGAGCCGTACCGGTTTTTCCTGCCACAGAGAAAGGAAGGTCATTCAACGACTTGGCTGTACCTTCTTTCACCACACCACGGAGCAGTTCCTGTATCATTCTGATATTCTTAGGTGAGGCAATGCTGTCACTAATCACAACCGGCGGGAATGTCTCAATGACATCTTTGCCGTCGCGAATTTCTCTAACAAATTGAGGTTTCATCATGACACCGTCATTAGCGATAGCATTATAAAAGGTAAGAATGTGCAGAGGTGTCAGTTGCAATTCATAACCCATTGCCATCCAGGGCAATGACAATTTGCTCCAACTTCGACTATCTGTTGTTTTAATATAAGCCTTGCCGCCACCTTTCAAAGAAAGATTCAATGGCACGTTGATACAACTCTTGTAAAGCAAGTCAATAAAACGCTGAGGGTTATCAATGAAAGCCTCTTCCACAAGTTGAGCCATTGCTATATTGGACGAATGTTCAAAAGCCTGTCGTATTGTCGGATTACCTTTATTTACGACATGAGAGTCTTTCAAAGCATGACCATGGAAATATTTAACCCCGGCAGCGCCGGTATTGATTACACGATTCACATCGAAGTTGGGATCATTCTCAAGAAGGGCGAGCATGGTAGCTGCCTTAAAAGTAGAACCAGGCTCCACCAACTCAGCAATGGCAAAATTATATTTCTCGTCATATTCACCTGTTTTCTCATCATATTTCAACGAAGAGATAGCCTCGATATAGCCGGTTTTTACATCCATTATTATCACGCATCCCTGTTCCGCCTTATTATCTGCCAGACACTGAGCAAGAGATTTTTCCACAATATCCTGAACATCGACATCTATTGTCGTACATATATCACATCCATCCTTAGCCGGTATATTATATGAAGATTCTACAGGAATAAATGTACCACCGTTAAGACGACGGCGATATTCCACTCCGTCAACACCTGTAAGATATTTATTATAAGCACCTTCTAAACCTACATATATGCTGTCTTTACCTTCTCTTACATAGCCAATCGTCCTCTTGGCAAGAGTGCCGTAAGGCAACTCCCTTGTATATCTTTTCTCAGCGATAAAACCACCTTTGAACTTATCCAATTTGAAAATAGGGAACTTTGATATTCTTCTATATTCATCCAATGTCAGTTTACCGGCAATTTTATAATATCTGTTTTTTTGTGCCTTTGCCTTTTTCAACTCTCTCAGATATGTCCTGCTATCATATTTTCCTATCATGACGGCAAGGCTGTCAGCGAGTTTTTTATATTCATTTTCAAGTATATACTGTTTACCTTTATACTTAAAAGTATCCTGTGCCACCTGAGTATCAAAGAAAATGTCGTATGTAGGAATAGTAATGGCGAGCGGACTGTCATCTTTTGACAAGACATTACCTCTTGCCGCCATCACGACAAATTTTTTCTGTTCATTTTTCTCAATAAATTCCTGTAAATCCTCTTTTTCATAAATCTGAATATACACTATTTTACCTATCACAAAGAGAGCAAAAAGTAAAAAGGCGAAATATATAAGAAAGACACGCCATAAACCACTTTTATCCATAATCACTCCTTTCCTATAATATCATCAAAATAGTCATTCACAAATACTCGCACCGATTCTTCAGAATCCGCAATACCTTTCGAAGCGAGACGTTCGCCCAAAGATGTACGTTTTGACAACTCCACTATTCTCGACGCATTAGCAGAATACTCATAATGATACACTTGTATCAATTCTTTAGTTTTGACTATCTCGGCGCTCATATCTTCCGCAATAAAAGTATTGGTAATATAAAGCATTCCCAAGAAAACCAGATATATAAGAAACGGAAACCATTTCAGGAATCTGTCACTCGACAACATGCCGCCGCCGAAAAAGGCAAAGAAGAAGTTATTAAGCCTGAATTTCTTCTTTTTCTCCCTAACAGCAGTTTTTGAATCATCCCGTTGTTGGGACTCAATATCGTTAGCAAACATCACCTTCATAATGCCCTCCTTTCCGCCACTCTCAATTTTGCACTTCTCGCTCTGTTATTGGCAGCAATCTCATCATCGTCAGGCACTATAGGTTTACGTGTAACAAGAGAATATGGAGATAAATTATTACCGAAAAAGTCCTTTTCCATCTTACCCTCTGCATTACCTGTTTTCATAAAATTTTTCACCATACGGTCTTCAAGAGAATGATACGAAAGCACCACAAGTCGCCCTCCAACATTAAGGATTTCAGCACATTGCGACAAAAACATCTCCAAAGTCTCCATCTCTCTGTTGACTTCTATTCTAAGAGCCTGGAAAAGTTGCGCCAACATTTTGTTTTCAGAACCTTTTGAAAGATGTGAAGAGACTATATCTTTCAAATCGGATGTTGTCTCTACAGGTTTATACTGTCTGGCATCGACGATAGCAGAAGCCAATATTTTTGCGTTTTTCAGTTCTCCATAACGCCATATCACATCAGCAAGAGATGCCTCGTCATAAGTATTTACCACGGCAGCGGCGTCAAGCGGAGATTTACGGCTCATACGCATGTCGAGTCGCCCTTCGAAGCGTGTAGAAAAGCCTTTTTCCGGAGTATCGAACTGATACGAAGAAACCCCGAGGTCGGCTAAAATACCGTCCACTTTACCGCCATAATACAGACGAATGAAGTTTTTCATATAACAGAAGTTCTGCGGTATGAAAGTGAAACGCTCATCATCAATAATATTGGCAGCAGCATCTTCATCCTGGTCAAATGCATACAAATGACCTTTGTCGAGACATTCCAATATACGACGAGAATGACCGCCTCCGCCGAAAGTAACATCGACATATACGCCATCAGGATTGATATTCAACCCATTGACACTCTCATTCAATAATACCGGAATGTGATACATAATATAAAATTTCCTAAATCAATCTATCTGTCATTAAAATCGATATCACCCAACTTGGCATCAAGCAGTTCGGCAAATTGCTCATCCGACATCAATCCATCTTCTTTCTCTGCAAGTTCCTTATCCCAGATTTGCATTCTGTCTGTCAATGCCGTAATGACAACATCTCTTGTTATTCCGCTTTTCTCAAGAAGATCTTTCGGCAACTGAAGACGCCCGTTACCGTCAATTTTAACCAAACGGGCACCGGCATTGAATCTACGGATCAACATGATATTTTCCCGTTTAAAAGAATTGAGTTTCCCTAATTTGGATTGAATATCACGCCAGTCCGCCATACTATATAATTCCAAACACTGTACAGAGATACCCTGACGCAACACAAACCCCTCTTCTATCGCCTCTCCGAGTTGTTCTTTAAAACTGCTCGGCAGCAACAAACGGCCCTTTGCGTCTAATTTACAATAATATTCACCTATCGGGTACTCCATTTATCCTTAATTGTTTCAAGTTGTAAAAATAATACATTTTTTCCCACTTCTTACCACTTTTACACAATATTTTTAAAAAAGTTATCAACATATTAATCAACATATTGTATTTTATCACAAAATCAGTCATATACTAATGCAGCATCAAAAATTCGAGATAAATGCGAAAACTATTATTATTTAATATATTGTTATTCAATAAATTAAAAATCACACTATGATAATCTTCAAAAAAATGGCATCACTAATTTCATTTTTGTATATCTTTGTATTTAAAATAAAAGTGTTCGGGAATGGGAGACTCAGGCAAGTTTTATATTGATGTTGAAGAGGTTTTCAAGAGCAAAGCACCCAAAACAGCCAAATGGATTCCTTCTTTTGTCTTCAAATATTTAAAAAAGATACTTCATCAAGATGAGATTAACAGTATGATTAGCAGGGGTGAAGGATTATACGGACTTCCTTTTGTTGACATTGTATTGAAAGAATTCAACACCAAAGTAGAAACGGAAGGCAGTGAAAACATCAAAGGCAACCGTTTATTGTTTGCATCCAACCATCCCATGGGAGGTTTGGACGGTATAGCTTTAATAGATACCGTAGGCAGATTTTATCCTGATGTTGTCACTCCCGTCAACGACATCTTGCTATTTGTCCCCAATCTGAGACCATTATTCATACCGGTGAACAAACACGGCAGCAATGCCGAAAACATAAAACTTTTCAACGACACTTTTGCCGGGGACAAGACAATATGCTATTATCCTTTCGGTTTATGTTCAAGAAAAAAGAACGGCAAAATCATCGACCTGGAGTGGAAAAAGACTTTCATTTCCAAAGCGAGAACATACCAACGCGACATAATACCCACACATATCTCCGGCAGAAACAGCGATTTCTTCTACAACTTGTCAAATATTCGCAAAACATTGCATGTCAAAGCAAACATAGAAATGCTCTTTCTTGTCAATGAGTTTTACAAACAGAAAAACAAGACTTTGAAAATCACTTTCGGCAAGCCGATACCGTGGCAAACCTTTGACAAGATATACAATGACACCGTATGGGCTGATAAACTCAGGAAGTTTTCCTATAAGATTGCAGACAATTATAATATTGAATTTAACCCGGACGAAGATTATACAATATAAAAAATGGAAAAAATCATATCACCGGTACCTGCTGATGACATATTAAAAGAGTTGACAGAGGAGCGTTTTGTAAGAAAGACCAACTTTGGCAACAACGAGCTATACATCGTCACAGCACATAATGCTCCCCATACGATGACCGAGATAGGTCGTCTTAGGGAGCTGGCATTCAGAGAAGCAGGAGGAGGAACAGGAAAAAGCATTGATATCGACGACTTCGATACCCGTAGCAAACACTTCTTCGAACAACTGATTGTTTGGGACCCCGTCGCCAAAGAAATCCTTGGCGGATACAGATTCCTGAACTGCAAAGGACTACCTCTCAACAATGCAGGACAAGTGGATACACCAACATCAGAATTATTTTATTATACGAACAAATTTATTACCGATTATCTGCCATATACCATAGAACTCGGACGTTCTTTCGTACAACCCAAACATCAATCCACCGGAGACACAAGAAAAAGTCTTTATACTCTTGACAATCTTTGGGACGGACTTGGCAGCCTATGGTGTAAATACCCTGAGACCAAATACTACTTCGGTAAAGTTACCATGTATCCACAATACAATCCAATGTTAAGAGATATGATCTTGTATTTCATGAAGAAATATTTCCCGGATTACGACAACTTGGTATATCCTTATCCATCCAAGGAACTTCATATCAAGACTTCAAAACTCATCATGGAATTGCGTTTGGTCGGGTTAAATTATCAGAACAATCACCGTATTCTGAGCAAATTCGTCAGAGAACACGGCGCTACCATACCACCATTAGTCAATGCTTATATGAACCTGTCTCCTACCATGAAGACTTTCGGCACTGCCATCAATGAATCTTTCGGCAATGTGGAGGAAACAGGCATCCTTATCACCATAGAAGACATTTACATGGAGAAAATCGAACGTCACCTTATTTACGACAAAACAGAAAAACCATCACATCTGAAATGATAATAAAAAGCGCAGATTTCTTTCAAAGCAACATTTCCGTTGACAAACTACCGGCACCCAACATGGCGGAATATGCTTTCATAGGACGTTCCAATGTAGGCAAATCGTCATTAATCAACATGCTGACTCAACGTAAACAATTGGCAAAAACCTCCGCCACACCGGGCAAGACAATAACCATCAACCATTTCATCATCAACAACAACTGGTATCTCGTAGATCTCCCGGGTTACGGGTTTGCCAAACGTTCCCAAAAAGAAAGAGACTTATGGAGCAAGATGCTTAAAGATTATCTTCGCAAACGTAGAAATCTCATTTGTACCTTTGTACTCATCGACATCAGAATCAAACCCCAAAAGATAGACCTCGACTTTATCAATCAACTTGGAGAAGACGGTATTCCGTTTGTCATTGTATTCACCAAAGCCGACAAACTAAGTCAACGGCAGGCAGATATGAATGTAGCTGCTTACAAAAACACTCTTCTCGAGACATGGGAAGAACTGCCGGAAACATTTGTAACATCCTCGGAGAGCAAAACAGGAAGAGAAGAACTCCTTTCCTTCATTGAAGAAAACAACAAACTGTTTTATCAACAACAGGAAGAAAGTCCAATATTATAATCATTCAGCATTCTGTTGTTCGAATTTACGTATCAGTTCCTCCGGTGTCAAGCCGAGGTTTTCGATAGAAGCCTTTGCATCATTGACGAGTTCACTGTCAGGATAAGCCTTAATAAATTCCTCGTATGCCTTACGTGCCGCCTCTTCGTTACCATACTGCGTTTCATAGACAAAACCCTTCACGAACATGGCAACCGGTGTCTTTGCATAATCGGGATACTCTTTACAAAGACGGTCCGCTATACCTATGGTTCTCTGAGGATTATTGAGATTCAAAGAAACATCCAACGCTTTAAATAGATATTCCGGAGACAAAGAATCAGAAGGATTGTTAGTTGCATAACTGCAATAATAGTTTACAAGGTCTTCTCCGAGTTCCGGGGTCATCACCCCTTCATTTTTCTGAAGTTCTTTTTCAAGTTTAGCAATCTTGTCGGCTGTAGTGGAAGGCTGGCAAGCCGTCATCAGCATTATCAATGCCGCAATAAATAAAGTTTTCAATTCTCTCATAAATTATCTTCTTCTTTTTTTAACAGGAAACAACATACGATAGTCCACATCGACATTACCTTCTGATATGTCGCGCAACTTACTCTTCAAAAGCAACTTACGCATTGAACTTATTCTATCGACATAAACTATGCCATCGAGATGGTCATATTCATGCTGTATCACCCGGGATACTATGCCGTCGTATTCATCTTCATGTTGAATAAAATTCTCATCAAGATAACGTATTTTTATCTTACTTGGTCGCACCACCTCTTCATTAAGATTTGGAAGACTGAGGCATCCCTCTCTGAATGTCCACATCTCCTCTGACACCTCGATGATTTCCGGATTTACAAAGACTTTTTTAATACCTTTACCCTCAGGATACTTTTCCGAAAAAGGGTCGGTATCGATGACAAAGAGACGGATAGATTTATTAATCTGAGGTGCGGCAAGACCAACGCCTTCAGAATAATACATAGTCTCAAACATATCATCGACAAGTTGTTTAAAATCAGGATAATCCGGAGATATTTCTTCCGCAACATGTTTCAAAACCGGATGACCGTAAGCAACAACAGGTAATATCATATCTCTATTTTTTACTTATTTCTATTTTTTGCAGATTCATATTCCATAAATGACTGAAGAATAAGAGTGGCGCTGATGGTATCAACCAAAGCCTTGTTCCGGCGTTGTTTTTTACTCAAACCTGCATCAATCATTGATTGGAATGCCATTCTTGAAGTAAAACGTTCATCGAAGCGTTTTATTTCAACAGAAGGCAATGCCTTACGCAACTGATTAAGAAAAGGCTCGATAAAACGTGTGGAATCCGAAGGGTTGTTGTGCATATCTTTGGGTTCGCCTACAACTATCACGTCAACATGTTCTTTTTTGACATAATCACAAATAAAACTCACCGCATCTTTCGAAGGCACGGTAGTGAGGTTGTTGGCTATGATGCGCAAAGGGTCCGTCACCGCTATTCCGCAACGTTTCTGACCATAATCGACTGCCATTATTCTACCCATACTTCATTTTTTTGCAAAAATAATACTAATTGAGCAATGATTCCATACTTTACACAAAATTTTGTATATTTGTGAACAAATAAGACTGTCATGAACACCTTGAAAGTAAAGATAGAAAGCTATTGGGACGACCGTAAGACCACAGAAAGTAAAGAAGCAAAAAACGACATCAACACTGTCATAGACATGTTGGACAAAGGCATGGTCAGGATAGCCGAGAAAGTTGACGGTAAATGGGTTGTCAATGAATGGCTTAAAAAAGCCGTATTGATGTATTTCCCTATCAACAAGATGGAACTTCTGGAATCCGGCATTTTTGAATATTGCGACAAGGTACCACTGAAACGTGGTTTCATGGACGCCGGCATCAGGGTCGTACCACCGGCAACAGTACGTCATGGGGCCTTTATTAATAAAGGTGTAGTACTGATGCCCTCTTATGTCAACATCGGGGCTTATATCGACAGTGGCACCATGATAGACACATGGGCTACAGTAGGGTCATGTGCGCAGATTGGAAAAGACGTTCATCTCAGCGGTGGCGTCGGCATTGGTGGAGTTCTCGAACCCGTACAAGCATCACCGGTGATAATAGAAGACAATTGTTTTATTGGTTCCCGCTGCATTGTGGTTGAAGGTGTCATAATAGAAGAAGAAGCAGTACTCGGCGCCAACACCGTAATCACTCAGTCAACCAAGATAATAGACGTCAGTGGCAATGAACCCATAGAATACAGAGGAAGAATACCGGCACGCTCAGTAGTGATACCAGGTTCTTATACCAAAAAATTCCCTGCCGGCGACTATCAGGTGGCTTGTGCCCTGATAATAGGAAAACGAAAGGAATCTACCGACAAGAAGACATCTTTGAACGATGCCTTGCGCACTTTCAACGTAAAAATATAATCCAGCAACAAAATACATATCGTAAATCATTGCCTGCAATAGGCAGCGACTTATGTTTTTTATTGAAAATCAAAACTTATTACTAATCAAACACGCTTTGTATGTTCTATCTCTTAAAATAAAAAAGGCGTCCTCGAAGAACGCCTACGGGTGGAAGATGGGACTCGAACCCACGACCCACGGAACCACAATCCGGTACTCTAACCAACTGAGCTACATCCACCGTGTGTTTTATGCGTGCAAAATTACAACATTTTTTAATTTGCCAACAACATTTCGTGATTTTTTTTGATTATTGATACATTTTTTCTTTATCACTTAATTATCAACATAATAATACATTTTAAATTCACGACATGACAGATATATATCCAAAACCATAACACAAAAACCTAATTTACTTAAAACCATGATATTACAAAACACATAAACAGTCATGACAATAATATAAAATTTCACTTTATAATCATCATAACCAATGGCATAGTAAAAAAATTTAACATGTCAATCAGTAATATATCTCCTTTTTCTCTATTTTTGTAAAAGAAAACAGCAATAATGGAAAAAGACAAGATACAGTCACCGGCAAGTATAGCATGGAAACGTTTCAAGAAAAACAGAGCCGGCGTCATATCATCAGCATTCATAATATTATGTGCTTTTGTCGCCATCTTTGCATATTATATTATTCCTGACGATACGCCCAATGCAAACAATCAGATTTTAGAGATAAGCACACAAAAACCAGGATTTTCTGTAGATATGCTGATGATTCCAAAGCCAAACGCAGTGCCGAAGAACAATTTTTGGAAACATCTCATTGAAGGACAGCCAAGTCGATACAGATACGTACCATACGATTCACTGAATATCACTACAGACAACACCACTGTATATGTCTTCAATCCCGAACCGGGAAGCAGCCAAAGGATAGAGACAATCAAAAACAGCGAATTAACATCGACACATTTCATCAATGATGAAGAAGCTCGAGATTACATACTGAATAACAACACAATACACAAAAGATTTCTCTTAGGTACCGATCAGTTCGGGCGAGACTTTCTCAGTCGGCTGCTTCTCGGCACCAGAATAAGTCTGTCTGTAGGTTTCATTGCAGTGATGTTAAGTGTTGTAATAGGACTGTTTATCGGAGGCATTGGAGGATATTTCAGAGGTTTCACAGATGATATCATAATGTGGGTTATCAATGTAGTATGGTCTCTTCCCACACTTCTCGTTGTCATTGCAATAACCTTTGTCTTAGGCAAGGGAGTAGTACAGGTTTTCATTGCGGTAGGCTTCACCATGTGGGTTGAAGTAGCACGTGTATGCAGAGGACAGATATTATCGATCAGGGAGACTAATTTTGTTGAAGCAGGAAGAGCATTAGGTTTTAAAAATTCTCGTATAATAATACGACATATTACACCTAACATACTGAATCCCATCATAGTAATATCTGCAGCCAATTTTGCCACCGCCATATTGTTAGAAGCAGGACTTAGTTTTCTCGGCATAGGAGTACAGCCGCCCATGCCGTCATGGGGCAGTATGATAAAAGAAAACTATGCTTATATCATTTTAAATGAAGCATATCTTGCCATTCTTCCGGGCTTGGCAATAATGATTTTAGTCTTAGCTTTCATGCTCATGGGCAACGCATTACGCGAGGCATTGAACAACAGAGAAATTTAATTGCCAGAAGTTAAAGTAAAGCCAATGTTATAATGTCATGACAACAAGAGGCAAGCATTGAATATATCAACGGAAATCGCTATTCCAGCAAGCATCACGACCGGAGCCGAGACAACGTCCCTTCAGTATATTGAATTTAAGTGAAAAATAAAGGTCCATACCATAGAAATCGCCTATACCGCAGAAACTCAAAATATTTTGTGTACCTATGCTGAAAAACCAAAGACGCATTTCTGCTCCGAGAAACATCTTACTGTAATCATAAAGAGTAACAGGCAAAATAAAATCGAAATATTCATTTTCAAAACGAGGACTCACCACAATTTGCGCAGCTTTTCTCACAGAATTTTCCGACAAGGCGAAAGGTTGAATCCACATGGCTCCAACATAAAATTTATCATTTATATTGAAATCCAACTGCATATTAAGAGAAGAAGGCAATGTCATGGTGAACTCATCACCCACAACAGAAGCAAGTGAGTCGCCATGGAAAAATATGGCACTCAATGTTTTTGACAAATCATCTATGCTATTCACATCATCCAGGGCTGAATGTATAAACAAAGTCGGTTCATCATTAAAATAATGATGTGAACGAGCATTGCCTTTAAACTTGACAAAGCCGATATCAGTGACAGAGACTCCAAGTCTCCACCTGTAAAGTACAGGGTCCATGTCGCAACTGCTGACACTTCTTCGATTCATGCCGACCGATTTTCTTTTAGTATATACAAAACCAAAGTCAACACCAAAACCCAAACCATTTTTCAACTTATCAGACATAAAGACATCGTTTGAAGAAAACTGCGAGCTGTAATTCAAAGGTGCAGCATAATGTATATCAGCATCTATAGCATAAACATTGGAAGTATCTTTTGAAAGAATCTCATAATCGAGGTTATTGACATTCAACACAGCACCACCGTATGCGATGATGCCTTTAAGACTTATTCCAACATCAAACTTGTTAAGAAATCTATCATAAACTGTTCTTGAATAACCCAATGCCAATTCCGACCATTCCATTGTGGCAATACGAATATCTTCCGAGGAATATCTATCAAAATAAAGAGAATCAAGTCCTTCAATGGCAATACGTCCAAACTCCCAAGGCAAATTCGTTACACTCGAATATACCCTGTTATTCAACGACAAAGCCAGAGACTGTCGAGAGTCAATATTAATAAACATTGATAATATATTAAGATCTATCGATTCTGTCAGAGAATTTGGCATTGTATCCCTAACATACAAAAACTCATGAGGTACACCATATTGATTATACATAGTCCAATCATAACTGCTCCATGAGTTATATCCTGAGAACAAAAACTTCGAAAAATCTCTGCTTTTCAGATACATCAAATCATTATAAGAATAAACTCCGAAACTTAAACCGGCATCAAAATACAAAAAAGAAGTAGAAATGAGCGCCGGGTTAATCATTAAAGCTTTAGACCCACTATAATTGGATTGTGTTCCAATAATATTTTGTGCAGATGCCAAAGAAGGAACCCCAAAAAACAACATCAATGCCAACAGCACTGAAGCACAAACATTTCTACACATGATTTTCAATTTTCTTTACTTTACAAAAGTACAACATATTTTACAGATAATAACGAATCTATAAAAAAGATTATTACTTATTACAAAGTTTTTCCAAAATTTTTTTTACAAAGAAATCATATCTAACACCACAAAACCACTGTTTCTAAAAAAGATAAAAAACAAAAAGAATAAAAAGAGGTTTGTTTTCAAAAAATTAGTATTTTTGCAACTCGAAATTTCGAACGCGGGTGTGGCGAAATTGGCAGACGCGTCAGACTTAGGATCTGATGCCGAAAGGCGTGGGGGTTCGAGTCCCTTCATCCGCACAAAATAAACACTTAATATAATGAATA
Source organism: Candidatus Limimorpha avicola (assembly GCF_056978975.1). Lineage (NCBI taxonomy): Bacteria > Pseudomonadati > Bacteroidota > Bacteroidia > Bacteroidales > Candidatus Limimorpha > Candidatus Limimorpha avicola. The sequence goes on along the minus strand of NZ_DBMCYK010000001.1, from coordinate 127,998 downwards.
CTACACTTACAGCAAAAAACGATTTGATAACATCGATACAAATCGATATAGTGAAAGCAGATTACGAAGACGAAGTAAAAAAAACTTTAAAACAATATCAACATAAAGCTATACTTCCGGGATTTCGTCAGGGTAAAGTGCCGTTTGGAATGATAGAAAGAATGCACGGACAAACAGTGAAACTTGATGTCATTAATAAAATGGTCTCTGAGACCCTCAATAATCAAATCATTGAAAATAAACTCGATATAATAGGGTATCCTTTGCCTGATCAAGAAAAAGAGCAGGTGATAGACATAGCAAAAGACGATAACATGACATTCTACTTTGAAGTTGCCAACAAACCTAAGTTAGATATAAATTTCAGCGACTTTCAAGTCAATAAATACAACATATCCATTACTGATAAAGAAATCGACAATATCGTACAACGTCTCCGGGAAAACAACAAAAAGGATGACCAACTACCGGAACTCAATGAAGAATTTTTCAATCTGATATTCCCCGGTGCTGATATCAAAGATATAGATTCTTTCAGAAAAAAAATATACGACGAACTTGATATACAATATAACAAGGAAAGTGAGAGAATGTTTTACAACAATGCAGTTGACACTCTCATAAATAATATCACTTTCAACTTGCCGGACGATTTTCTTAAACGTCTTATCATTGCCAACAGCGAAGGAAAACTCACAAGAGAAGAAGTCGATCAAAACTATGAGAAAAACTATCTCACCGGCATGAAATGGCAACTCATAGAAGACTATATTGTTGGCAAATATCCTGAGTTGGCAGTCAATGAAGACGATTTACGTAATTTCGTCAAGACAAGTTATTTCGGACATCTCAACAATGACACTATGGATGATGAGATGAAAGAAAGAATGAACAACATTATTGATACTGTATTAAAAGACCAACAGCAACGTTCTTATATCACCAACCAAATTATCAGCAACAAACTTACCGCTTTCTTCAACGAGAACCTTAAAGTTGAACCTGTAAATGTCAATTATGAAGAGTTTATGAAAGCGACCATGCCGGAACTTGACAAAAAAGAAGAGGTTGAGGAAACAAAAGAATAATTTTTAAGTTATTACAAAAAAACAACATTATGAACAACGAATTTTACAAGTATGCCACCAAACATAGAGGCATCAATGGTCTCGGGTTAGAGAAATATACATCATCCATAACCAATTTCATCTCCCCTACCATCATTGAAGAAAGACAACTCAACGTGGCACAGATGGATGTATTTTCCAGACTTATGATGGACAGAATTATCTTTTTGGGCGATCAGATTGATGATTATGTCGCCAACATCATTCAGGCGCAACTGTTATTTTTGGAATCGACCGACAAGAAGAGTGATATTATGATATATCTCAATTCGCCCGGCGGCTCTGTTTATGCCGGTCTCGGCATTTATGATACCATGCAGTATATAGCACCCGATGTTTCCACCATTTGCACCGGCATGGCAGCTTCCATGGCTGCTGTACTGTTGTGTGCCGGAACAAAGGGCAAACGCTCTGCCTTGAAACATTCCCGCATCATGATACACCAACCCATGGGCGGTATGCAAGGACAGGCTTCCGACATAGAAATAACAGCAAGAGAAATACAAAAGTTAAAGAAAGAATTGTATGAAATCATAGCTGCACATACCGGACAGGAATATGACAAGGTATGGGCAGACTCTGACCGTGACTATTGGATGACATCCGAAGAAGCTCTCAGTTACGGCATGATAGATGAAATTCTTGTCAAGAATACATAATTTTTTTATTTTAATTCATTAGGACAGGTTTATCCTGTCCTTTTTATTTATTATGGGAACCAAGTATAACCACTGTTCATTCTGCGGAAGAACTGAAAAAGAAACCGGATTATTAATAGCCGGTATAGATGGCAATATATGTGTCGATTGCATAGAACGTGCTCATTCCATCTTGAAAGAAGAAATGTCCAGCATGTCAAAAAAAGACATTCCGGACTTCAAGTTGCTTAAACCATTGGAGATAAAAAGCTTCCTCGACAAATATGTCATAGGGCAAGATGAAGCCAAGAAGGTTATATCTGTTGCCGTATATAATCATTACAAACGTATCAACCAACCCAATGATGACAATGATGTTGAGATAGAAAAATCCAATGTCATTCTTATTGGAGAGACAGGTACCGGCAAGACATTGCTTGCCCGCACCATAGCACGAATGCTAAACGTTCCTTTCGCCATCGCCGATGCTACTGTTTTGACTGAAGCAGGTTATGTTGGAGAAGATGTAGAAAATATACTTGTAAAACTGTTGCAAGCCGCCGACTATAATGTGGCAATGGCAGAGAAAGGCATTGTTTTCATCGACGAGATAGACAAAATAGCACGTAAAGGTGATAATCCCAGCATAACACGTGACGTATCCGGCGAAGGAGTACAACAAGCAATGTTGAAACTTCTTGAAGGCGCCATTGTCAACGTACCGCCTCAAGGTGGCAGAAAACACCCGGAACAAAAAATGATACAAGTCAACACCAAAGACATACTGTTCATTGCAGGAGGTGCCTTTGAAGGTATCGACAGGATAATAGCCAACAGAGTGGGTTCCAATGTAATAGGATACAACTCAACTAAAAAAGAAGATATTGACCGCGACAACTTGCTTCAATATATCGCACCTTCCGACATTAAGAAATTCGGTCTTATACCTGAGATTGTGGGGCGTTTCCCGGTATTGTCATATCTCGACCCTCTCGACAGAGATACTTTGAAACGCATACTCACCGAACCCAAAAATGCCATCACCAAACAATTTGAAAAGCTTTTTGAAATGGACGGCATCAAACTCGTCATAAAAGAGGAAGTGTATGATTTTATCGTTGACAAGAGTATCGAGTTCAAATTAGGTGCCAGAGGTTTGCGTTCCATACTGGAAGCCATTCTCAACGATGCCATGTTCGAATTGCCATCGAAAAAATGCAAGAAGTTGACGATAGACCTTAATTATGCTGAAAACGCCTTCAAGAAAGCCAAAATATCACAGTTCAGTATGGGAGAATAACGCAAACTATTATTTCCCTCTACCCTGCATCACTATCAAGACTGTATATATCAATATTTTAATATCAAGAGCGAGACTCATATTCTCAATATAGAGTATGTCATATTTCAATCTTTCTATCATCTCATCTACATTGGAAGCATAGCCAAATTTCACCTCGCCCCAACTTGTTATTCCGGGTTTTATTTTAAGCAACATCCTATAGTGAGGAGCTCTTTGCACAATCTGGTCTATATAATATTGACGTTCAGGACGATAGCCTACAATAGACATCTTACCCTGAAGGACAGTAAAGAACTGTGGTATCTCATCAAGGCGGACCTTGCGCATAAACTTGCCCCATGGAGTAATCCTGGGATCGTCATCTTTAGACAGTTGTGGTCCCATATCTTCTGCATTGACATACATACTTCTGAATTTCAGCATGTTAAAAGGCTTACCATGTTGTCCTATACGTTCTTGACGATAAAATACAGGACCCGGTGAAGAGCGTTTCACCATTATGGCAACAAAAAGGTACAAAGGAGAGAGTATCACTATAACCAAAACTGAGATAATGATATCCGAAAGGCGTTTGACAACCTGTTGCCACACCGGCATAGGCTCCGGAGTAACCTGTATAAGGGGAGCATGCCATATACCATCCTGCTTAACAGTTCCAAACACAATGTCCTGCATTATAGGTATTATCTTCACTCTTACATCAATAGTTTCAAGAGTAGCCAAAATTCTGTCAATGGTCTCTGTCTCAGAACGCTCTATTGCAATGATAACCTCTTCAACATCATATTCTTTAATTATACTGAGTACATTGTCATAATGACCGAGATGAGGCAAATATTTACCTACTTTATAAAAGTTTTTATCGAAGACATTGACAAAGCCAACAAAATTATTTCCGGATGAATACATCTGATTTTGAATCTCCTCATAAATAGAACAGGCATTGCCATTGCTGCCAATAATAAGAGTATTATAGCCTATTTCGCCTCTATGTATGCGTCTCGTAGTACGTGTAGTAATGATGAAACGTGGAATATACGTAAGTATGAACTGTAATGCAAACAGTATCAGAAAAAAAAGATAATATGTCTTGTAAGTAACAATGATATCGTTCAATATAGTGGCAAAAAATAACACTAAACAGCCTATCAAAATACTCACCAATGTCTGTCCAAGTTCTTTAAGACGAGATTTGAAATAAGCGTTTCTATAAGTACCTACCAAAGTATATAACACCACCCATCCCACAGGAATACAGGTAATACCTATCCAAAAGTTTTTATCTGCCAAAATATCATTATAATGGTCAAAAAATGTCGGGTCATCGTTATATTTCCTAAAACAGAAAAACGCAATCCACGCCACTAACGCTGACAACCAATCGAAAAAGACATATTTAAATGTCTGTCTCGAATTATTCATTTTAGAACATTTAGTCACGATAAACTATTTTTATATTATCAAAATAGAGATTAGCCTCTTGTCCTTCTTCCACAGATGCTCTTATATACAGTTTAAAATAAAGGGCATTGTTGGCATTATCCGAAATTGAAGGTCCCAGATTGATATATATTTTATTCCAATCTTCAGAAGGATTAACATAAACAAGTTCTATATCATTGATACTACCTGTGATACTTGCATAAAGACCTACCAGAAATTCCGTCTCGCATTTATAATCCATTTCTACCAGGACATAATTGCCTTGTCCGGGGAAAGCAGGCAACTCCGGTGTTGACACACAGACATAGTTAAGGGTATCGCCTATCCATATATGACCGGAATATTGAGAATCATCAGAGAGCCACGCATTCTCGTCATTTCTCTCTGTTTTTATCATAGCAGTATCGCTTGCATGCGTTTTCTCGAACTTAATCGACGGTTGTTCAAAATCCTCAAACCAGAACTTAATTGTAGATTCATCGGAAGTATAATAACGTGTACTTGGAGAGATGGTATCCACCTGCCCAACAAGTTTATCCAAATCGCCGAAATCGTATGAATCAATAATATAAGGTTTATAGAACGGATATATTATTCTTGTAGATGCTATGCCGTTCATTTTAATGCCGGGATATAAAGTGACTTTATGTTTGCCATGTTCCAACACCGGTATCGTAGCCGGCAACTCATAACAGCCTTGATAGCTGTCATCGACATAGAGCCATACATCAGTAATTTTATGAGTAGCAGCCCCTTCATCAGCATAATTGGTTCTCAAACTGAACCCATCCACATGCAAATATGCAGGGATCTCCTGATTTCCTTTAAATTTATTGCATGACCCCAGAATCAAAATGCAACATATAACAAGTAAAATCTTAATACCTCTCATTACTTTTTTTTGTTTAAACGAAAACAATAAAAATATATTGTCGTATTATCGAATAAATTATAAATTTTCAAGTAACTCCCGATGTTTTTTCATTTCGTCGAGTATCATGTAAGCAACTTTAAGTACTTCGACTCCGTCTTCGATAGTCACAGGAGGTTCTGTATTGCCTACTATCGCATCATGAAATCGTTCCAATTCTGTTTTAATCGCATTATTTTGTAGGACTTCCTGCTGTTCAATGGTAATCTGTTTACATGAGCCATCCGGGAGGTTCAATGTCATGGCAAGAGGAGAAGGCTCTCCCTGTACATCATGAATGCTAACTATATCGGTTTTTTTATCGAGAAAATCTATAGTGATATAAGCATCTTTCTGGAAGACACGATGCTTTCTCATGTTCTTCAATGAGATACGACTTGCAGTAAGATTAGCCACAGCGCCATTCTCAAATTCAATGCGGGCATTGGCGATATCAGGTGTAGGACTGACTATGGAAACTCCACTTGCCGATACTGTCTTAATAGGAGATTTTATGATAGTGAGGATAATGTCAATATCATGTACCATAAGATCGAGAACCACAGGCACATCGCAACCGCGAGGGTTAAACATTGCAAGACGATGAGCCTCAACAAACAAAGGATTGTTCAACTTGTGTTCTGCAGCAATAAAAGCGGGATTGAAACGTTCCACATGACCCACCTGAACTTTGACACCGGCATTTTTTGCAAGCTCAACAAGACGATTCGCTTCCTCTACCGTCGCAACTATAGGTTTTTCAATAAAGACATGACGTCCTTTTGACAATGCCTTGGATGCACATTCGAAATGTGCTATTGTTGGAGTAACGATATCTACAACATCGACAGCATCAACCAATTCATCTATGGTATTATAACATTTGACTTGCATATCGGCAGACACCTTTCCCGAAGTTGCGACATCCTGATCATAAAAGCCAACAAGTTGATAATTAGCAATTTGTTTTATACAATTAATATGTATTTTCCCCAAATGTCCGGCACCTAAAACACCTATTTTTAACATATATATATTTTTTTGCAAATATAGATATTTTTTGTATCTTCGCAAAATAAAAAATGACATGCAAGCTGACACATACAGACATAAGGGAATGAGGCTTAAGATGACCGAATTGCTTAAAAACAAAGGCATTAGCGATGAATCTGTGCTAAACGCCATCAATACTGTGCCACGGCATGTTTTCCTCGATTCTTCATTTGTTGAGTTTGCATATCAAGACACTGCATTTCCCATAGGTTCAGGACAGACCATCTCGCAGCCTTCAACGGTTGCTTTTCAGTCTCAATTACTTAAGGTAAAAAAAGATATGAAGGTTTTGGAGATAGGCACCGGGTCCGGCTATCAGGCATGTGTACTTGCCCAAATTGGAGCGAAAGTTTTTACAATAGAACGTCAACGCAACTTATTCTTGAAAACCAAGGCTTTGCTTGCCGAATTTCCTTATCATATCAAGACTTTCCTCGGAGACGGCAATAAGGGCTTACCCACATATTCTCCATTCGACCGTATTATTATCACAGCAGCAGCTCCGGAAATACCCGAAATATTGATAGACCAGTTGAAACCTAACGGTATCATGGTATTGCCTCTTAACGATGACAATAACGAACAGAAAATGTTACGCATAACCAAAAACTCAGACGGCAGCCTCAGCAAAGAAGAATTCGGCAACTTCCGTTTTGTTCCTATGCTGAAAGAAATAGGCAATGACTGATTACTCGAGACATTCCTTCATAAACATTTGCTTTTCCATACATAAATGCTAAGTCTATTTAAAAGCACAAATGCAGCCTCACTTTAAATAAAAGACATCGGACAAGGTTTCAAAAGCAAATCCCTCTATTAAGGTACTATTATTCATTCACTTATACATCGACTAATATCACAAATCTTCAAAACCTATATCCGGCAATATTACATCTTGAAAAACAAAAAAGATTAAAGATTCATTCCATAAAGGATATATTGTACAACATATTCAAGGTATCGACTGTTATTTGATATATTCCATCTTGAGGAGGAGCAGGAATAGCCGAGGGGTCCGGATCTGACTCTACGGCTCTGTAAACGAGCGTACCATTTTCCCATGTTCCATTGGCATTTGTCCCCCATTGGGGCACCCAGCTGCCTATATCTGCAATAAATTTCAATGAGCCTGAGGAAGATAGAGGTTGTATTACAGAGAAAGTACTTCCGGAATGATGGGGCACCTCGACAGCTTTGGTATTATCCCAACCAGCGACAGTGGCATCACCCAACAAATATATCGGCGGATATGTAATATCTGTCTGATAAGGTGTAATGCTCATCTTAAACACTTCTGACATACAAGTCTCACGACTACCAAGCGATACTATATAGGATGCAATGCGAAAATAAACATCTACAGGCTGTCCGTATGGCACGTCAGACATCAAAAGTCTTGTATTCATGGCCGCCTGTGTCAATGAATATGCGGTAGTATCTGTATTTGTCAAGGTAGAATATCTGTAAAAACAGCCATCTTCTATATCCATCTGCAAAGAATAAGTGATATTGGCAAGTCCATATTCGAAATCATATCGAGTGGCAGTCCAGGAAAATTCCGGAAACAGCATGTCAGCCATTTCTTCACTCAACACCACAGAATCCACTTCAGGGGTTAGAAAACGCGGCGGAACAGTATTGTCAAGATAAATTACCGGACCGTCGTCATTTCTGCATGAAATACAAAAAATACATAATGTCAACAGGAAAAAATGCAATGTCTTCATCATTATAAAATTTAATAGCCAATATTTTGTTTGAGATTAGGATTTGCCGTAAGGTCTGAAGCCGGTATAGGAAAGACATTGTAAACAGGAGACGTGGTAATACCTTCCATAACTCTGCCTTTCCATGGCCATACATAACTGCCATTAGTAAACTGACCGAAACGTATCAAATCAGTACGACGGTACATCTCCCAATACAATTCTCTCGCTCGTTCATCAAGAATAAAGTCGAGAGTAAGATCACCTAATGCAATATCTCCGCTATTATCTCCGTATGCTCTGTATCTCAATTCATTAACATAATCCAAGGCATCAGAAATACTACCGCCTCCACCTCTGAGAACTGCTTCGGCATACATCAGATATACATCGGCAAGACGGAACAATGGAAAATCAGTGTCAGCAAATTCCAAATCAGAGCCATTATTACCGTTTCTATCAACATTCTTCCATTTTGTAACAGCCCAACCCTGATTGAAATCACCAACATCTTCTATCTCAAGAGTCTGATCTTCATTATAGAATAGTGCTCTTTTATCTTTCGTTTCATTAATATTTTTCAAATCCGGATAAAATTTGCGTACCAAAGCTGAAGTCGAACGCATGCCGCTCCAACCCCCATTGACGCCAAATTCCTGAGGATTTATACTTCCACCTATGGCTGCATGAATGATAAAGGTTGTACCACCATAAGATTTTGTAAATGTACCATCAAAATTGACTGAAAATATAACCTCATCGAGATAATGATTATCAGCAAGAAATAGATACTGATATTCAGGCGACAATGAATAGCCTGCATCAATGACTTTACGAGAATAGGTGACACATTCCGAATAATGAGGAATGCCGGTATATATTTCAGCATTGAGATAAAGTTTTGCGAGAAGAGTCCATACACATGCCTTATCTGCCCTTCCATACTCATTCATGCGAGGAGCTATCATTTGGTTTTCAATATCCAACAATTCAGACTCTATGTAATCGAACAATGCAGCACGAGAAATCTGAGGAGGAAAGAAAGATCCCACTTCATCATTTTCCGTTACAAAAGGGACATTGGCAAACATATCGATAGCATGATAATAACTCAAAGCCCTCATGAAACGTGCCTCTGCACGATAAACGGCAATTGTCTGTTGCATACTCTCACTGACGCCACGTTCATCGAGCAGTTCTTGCGTTGTCTGTCTTAGGAACTCATTGACGACACCTATCTGATAAAATATCCTGTAATACATGGCTGTAATAAATACATCAGAGGAGCTCCACGCCTGATAATGCAAGTCTCTGATAGTCTGGTCATCCCAGCCGGTAATAGCCTCATCGGTAGTAAATTCTTGAAGATAAAACAATGCTCTGAGATATTGACCATAACCCGGGTCCACACCATAGATATCTACTTCACCTGAAGGACCGTTTTGTCCTGAGACAGCAAGTCCGGCATATATCTTTGCCAAAATTTGATAATAACTCGACTCATCATCAAAAACCGAGGCAGAAGTCACAACGTCCTTATCCAAAGGTTCCACATCAAGGTCCTTGACACATGAAGAAAACAGCAAACCAACAGCAAACAACAATATTATTTTTTTCATAACTTTATTTTTTCATTATTACAGTCCAAGATTTACACCAAAAACAAAAGCGCGTGTTGAAGGATAAATATTATTGTCAATTCCGCCAAACACCTCAGGGTCTATACCCTTATAAGGTGTTATGGTAAAGACATTATTTACTGTAAACGTAGCTTTCAGTTTGAATTTGTTTTTCAACAAATCTGTAAAATCATATCCTATTGTTATATAATCCAATTTAAAGAAATCAGCACGTTGAACATAATAATCGCTGAGATATTGGGGAGAATAAAAGCCGGCAACGTCAGTATTTTCAGCAATATTGCTCAGATAAGGTCCTTCTGAGCGATACAGACGGCTGTAAACAGCATTGTTGGAACTGAAATTGTTATAAACATAATTACCAAAACATGCCCTGCCGCCAAAAGAGAAATCCCAATTCTTATAAGAAAACCTCGATGATATGCCAAAATAAAAATCAGGCACTGCATCTTTATAATAATATAAATCCCCTGCATTGATGACGCCGTCACCGTTGCGGTCAACATACAGGCCTTCTACCGGTTTACCGTTTTCATCATAGACCTGTTCATAAACGAAAAAGGTAAATGAAGGATATCCAACAGCGTGAATCTCGACGGTATTGCCGGTACCACCGGATATTCCGCCCACCAACACGCCCAAATAGTCAGGATTGTCGGACGCTGTCAACTTAGTGATTTTGTTCACGTTATAAGTAAAATTAGTCCCAATCTCCCAATACATATCTTTATTACTCAGTGGAATCCCAACAATAGAAAACTCAAAACCCTTATTCTCGAGGTCTCCAACATTAGTCAGGACATAATTCGTCAAATTGGAGCCTGCCGGCACCGGAATAAAGTTTATCAAATCTTTGGTATGACGCAGATAGACATCCAAAGAGCCGTAAAGACGTTGATTGAAAAAACCATAGTCAAACCCCATATTATAAGTATATGTTTCTTCCCATTTGATATTAGCGTCGTAGCCATCAGGGCGTAAGGTCACAATATACTGATTACCAATCTGATACAGTGCATTTTGTTGACTATATGTATAATTGGCAAGGTATGGATAATCATCATCCGTGATATTTTGTTGTCCGGTAATGCCCCAGCCGAGACGTAGTTTCAATTCAGTGATATTGTCGTATTTCTGCATCCATTTTTCTTTGTCTATTCTCCATGCCAGGGCAGTAGAAGGGAAAAATCCCCATCTGTTGTCAGGAGCAAAACGTGAGGAACCGTCACCTCGAGCCGTTACAGTAAGAAGATAACGGTCTTTCATCACATAATTCACTCTTCCGAAGAAAGAAACGATATAATTTTCAGTATTATAGTCCGTACTGTCAAGCACTCTTCTTTCCACGAGTAACGGACTTGTCAAATCATTGGTTTTAAAGTTATTGCCACTTCTCTGGAAATGTTGCCATGAATAACCTGCCAATGCATCCAACTTCCCATCCACTGCCTTCAACTCTTTTGAATAATTTACAGTGAAATTAAACAATTCATTCCATTTTCTCTGTTCATACTCACTGTTGACACCTCCTCCGTAAAGATTATCGTATGCGAAAGCGGCATCAGCAGGCACAAAGACCGTACCATGGGAATGGGAATAATCGAGACCCATATCCATATTGGCACTCAATTCCGGAAGGAACGGCATTGAATAATTCAATTGCATATTGCCAATGAAGCGACCGACATCAGATTTGTCTTTCTGTTGATAAAGAAGAGCCATCGGGTTTGCCGTCGCCTGTTTGACAGGCTCTCCATTACTCTGAGTCCAAGCCCAATAACCGCCAAAAGCATTATCAGGGTCATAGACCGGTTTTGTAGGGTCCATCATGACAGCAGCTCCTATAGCAGCTGTATTGCCAAAGTTATTGTTGGTAAACAAACCCTTAGTACTGATATTGACTTTCAGCCTATCTTTAAACAAGGAAGGATTCAGGTTCAAGCCCAAAGTGGTACGTTGCATGTCATCAGTCTTTAAGACGCCCTCATAATCAGCATAACTCAACGAAAAACGATAAGGCAAGGACTTATATTTGCCTCCGACACTTATATTTTGGTCAATGCCAATGGCATTACGGTAAATCTGTTTCTGCCAGTCAGTATTATAAGAGCCTATCATTCCAATGATAGCCGGGTCATCAGAATAACGCTGCAGCATCAACTCGCGAAACTCATCGCCATCCAACACCTTATGCAGTTTAGGAAGAGCATATAAAGAAACCGAACCATTATAATCAATAGAGAAAGGCAATTTCGCTCCATAGCCTGTTGCTTTACCTTTCTTAGTAGTAATAATGACAACACCATTAGAAGCACGAGAACCGTATATTGCCGACGCCGAAGCATCTTTCAAAATGGTAAAACTCTCAATATCGTTAGGGTTAAGCATACTGAGAGGATTTCTTGTACCGGCAATGCCATCATTATCTACAGGTATGCCGTCAATGACATAAAGAGGGTCGTTACTTGCCGACAAGGAAGAGCCACCTCGTATTCTAATTGTAGCCCCACTTCCGGGAGCCCCGCTGTTAGGTGTCACTTGTACACCTGCCGTCTTTCCTGCAACAAGTTCAAGAGGATTGATAATAGCGCCTTGGTTAAAATCCTCTTCCCCTATAGCCGTCACTGCTCCAGTAGCATCTCCTTTCTTCACCTCGCCATAACCTATCACAACGACCTCGTCAAGATATGTTACCGATGGTTCAAGACTGATATTCAAGAATTTAGAATCCTTAATCACGACATCTTGCGTAACATAACCGATAAAAGAAAATTGCAATATTGCATCCGGATTAACTTTAAGGGAAAAATAACCATCCAAATCTGTAGCTGTACCTTGTGAGGTCCCTTTTATCAAGACTGTGACACCGGGAAGAGTCGAGCCATCGAAGGCATCGGTAACCTGACCTTTAACATCTATCTGTTGTGCCAACAGACAATCACACAACATTGAAGGTATCAGAAAACAACAAATGACAATAAAAAACTTTAAAACTCTCATCTTAACACTGTTTAAGAGAAAAGCAAATGAGAAGTAAAAAAGTTTTAACTAACAATGATTTAACGAATACCGAAGCGTATATATTTGATTGTCAGACCTATATCCAACCACATTTGTTCATAAAAAGTACGTATGGACTTCACTTCCATGTCATCGTCATTATCATAAAGGTTATCATATTGACAATAAACAGGATAATTGGCATCATGTAAGGTTTTCAAAGTAAACTCATACAACAGTTCGCTATCGGTTTTAAGGTTAACCACTCCGTTTTCTTTCAAAAAATTTCTATAGCGAGCAAGAAAGTTAGGACCTGTAAGACGTTTTCTTTCCCTTGATTTCTGAGGCTGGGGGTCAGGGAATGTCACCCATATTTCGGACACCTCATCTTTATCGAAGAAATTGTCGATCAACTCAATACGAGTTCTAATAAAAGCCACATTATCCAATTTCTCTTCTCGTGCCTGTTTCAATCCCACCCACATTCTGGCGCCCTTGATATCGACACCTATAAAATTCATATCACGATGAGCACGAGCAAGACCCACAGTATATTCGCCTTTGCCGCAGCCAAGTTCCAACACCAATGGGTTATCATTATTAAAAAATTCATGCCATCTTCCCTTAAAAGGGAATCCTTCTTTCTGAATACGCTCGTATGAATACTGAAACAAATTGTCAAATGTCAGATTTTCTGCAAAACGCTCTAATTTATTCTTACTCACCTTAAATATTTATTTATGACAAGTTGAATTACAACTTTTTGAACATTATTTTTAATACAAGGATTTATACGACAACAATATCATTTCAAGAACAACAGCCATGCGGTGCTGTCATATTCTGCTCTTATCATTTCCAAAGACACGAGAGCCGGAGTTTTATCCGGGAAAGCGGAATAAGCCACTCTCCAAAAGCCGGTTGAAGTCATATCAAGTATTTCGGCATCTGAAAAAACTTTCTTGTCAATATTTGAAAGACAACGCTCGGCACGTGCCCTTTCCTTAAAGGAACCGGCAATAACAAAATAACGATTGTCTTTCTCGACGACAACAGGTTCCTGTATCTTCTGCATATCCTCTCCATTCGATTTGACGGATTCTGCAGCAGCAACATTATCCGACACATTAACCGGGTCTCCAATATCGGTTGCATCAGTTGCAGTAACGACTTCCGGAGTTTCCTCAACATCTTGTACAACAGTAGTCTCAGGAGTAACTACGACATCATGGACAAGTATTTCAGTTGTAACATCATTGACAGTCTTCGTAACCTCATCCGTATATTTCTGCACCGCATCGTTCAAAGTAACAGTTTTCTCATTTTGAGCATCAAAAGCATTGCAATGATGAGCCAAGAATCTGTTAGGAGAAGAGAATGAAAACAAGTTCCAGCCGGCGAGATTTGAAGACGACTCCTCCACTCCCCAACACAGACAAAACATAAAAGCACAAGCAGCAGCGGCATAGCCTATAGGATGCAACCATCTGAATCTGCCTTTCATGCGACTTTTGTTATTTACACTCTCGAAAGTAAAAATATCGACATTATCTTTACCTTGTTTGGAATCTGCAACATCTATACCGGAAAGGTTCTCAATACGGAACACCGGCAACATAGTGAATGTTGTCAATCCGAAAGCATCACCAAAGAGGTTAACCCTATCATCAATTTTAAACACATAATCGTCATCATTGACAAGACTTAATGTTCCAAGACCTTCCAAATCGATTTTTTTGTCATCCTGCAAAGACCTCGTCATATTCAAGACGAAATTGTGTACTGACAGTCTTGCCTCTTCTTTGGCAATTCCTTGTTTAAGACTAATATAATCCACAAGCAAAGAATCGTCATTTGACAGGAAACGGTTAAACACCATTTCTTTTGACGGAGGTGTAAATCTATGTGTGACGCTGTCGATCTTCGCCGGGACATATTTGGTAATAAAAGCACCGAACTCAGGAATGATTACGCACTCATGATTATACAACAATTCTTGTACACTTCTGATTATCATAGTCTTAAAAAAATTATTTGTTTTATTGTACCGACTGCTAAATTACAACATTATTTTCAATCATCAAAAATTTTCAGAACATTTTGTTTTATGTTTTAAAAAAATTCAAAACCGATAATTTATTCAAAACCGATGAATGAATACATCAAAAGTCATCCTCAAAATTCATTAATGGTCTGAGGATATCAATGTAGGGACATCAAGATCAAGGCCGGATGGGAAACATACCATTATGGTATTTCAAAATATTCTCATCTCAATGAATAATCATTGCCATCAGATAAAAACAAGTTCAACGACTTCATTTAAGAATCTTTAATTCATCAAAAATACTTAAGAACATTTTGCACATCATCGGGAACATCTATTGAATAACTTTCGAACTCCGTGATGCCCATACGTATTTTGAAGCCATTTTCGAGCCAACGCAGTTGTTCGAGCGACTCTGCCATCTCAAGGCCAGATTGCGGCAAGGCTGCTATGGTCTTCAAAACCTCTGTCTTATAAGCATAAATACCAATATGTTTATAAAAAGTCCTTTTTGCGAGCCAGGTATCCATGTCGCCTCCATTTCTCAGGAAAGGTATGGCATATCTACTGAAATACAGAGCATTGCCATCATTATCGAACACCACCTTGACGGCATTTTCCGAGATAAGTTCACGGATATCCACAATAGGTTTACATAATGATGCTATGTCGGCATTGCCGGATATTATCTCAGCCACGAGGTCTATCTGAGAAGGATTGATGAAAGGCTCGTCGCCCTGTATATTGACGACAGCATCATATTGATTGTCATGTTCATTAACAACCTGACAACATCTATCGGTGCCGCTACGGTGCGAGGAAGAAGTCATTACCACCTTGCCGCCGAAACGTTTGACAGCGGTTTCTATTCTTTCATCATCAGTGGCAACAACGACATCAGAGAGCAAAGATGCCTTGCACGACTGTTCATAAACCCTCTGTATCATAGATTTACCTTTGATATCAACGAGCGGTTTTCCCGGGAAACGGGTAGAAGCATAACGTGCCGGTATTATTCCTAAAATCTTCATACCTTGATTATTAATTAACCGAACAATCCGTTCAACGATGAATTGATATTGTCAATAATATGACTAAGGTCATCCGGGTTATCAAGTTCTATGTTATCGCTGTCGATAATAAGCAATTTCCCCAAGTCATAGTTGGCAATCCACTCTTCATAGTATTTGTTGAGAGCCTGAAGATAATCGAGACGTATAGTCTGTTCATAATCTCGGTTACGTTTCTGTATCTGCCTTACCAAGGTAGGCACCGATGCCCGCAGATATATCAGCAAGTCCGGAGGTTGAAGGAACGAGCTCATCAGTTCGAACAAATCCCTGTAGTTTTTAAAATCACGAGTCTCCATCAAACCCATCTCATAAAGATTCGTTGCAAAGATATAAGCATCTTCATATATTGTCCTGTCCTGCACCACTGTATCGCCACTTTTTCTAATATCCTGAACTTGTCTGAAGCGGCTGTTCAAAAAATAAATCTGCAGATTGAAAGACCAACGCTGCATGTCTTCATAAAAACTGTTGAGATACGGATTGTTGTCAACATCCTCAAAATGAGGTCTCCAGCCGAAATGTTTGGACAACAGACGTGTCAATGTCGTCTTACCGGAGCCAATATTACCTGACACTGCTATATGCATACTTTTAATTTTTCTGCTAAAATAATAAAATGTCAAGTATCACGACAAAAAAACTCACAATTTTTTAATCATGAAAGACATAATACAGAGTTTTATATTGCAATAATCTAATTATCAATATATTATATCATTTAGGAGCTTTTATCAAGAAATAAACACCTATGGAAGCAAATATGAGGTTCGGGAGCCAGGCTGCCAAAAAAGGCGATATTGCACCGGAGAGGGCGAAGACCCGTGAAAACTCCATGAATACTATATATGTAAATGTTATGGCGATACCAATGCCGAGGTGCAATCCCATGCCACCCCTCACCTTACGACTCGACAAGGCTGCACCTATGAAAGTCAAGATGATAATGGCAGCCGGAGAAGCAAGACGTTTCTGCATCTCCATCTCATAAGACAAAGTATTGTCAGCACCTTTCATCTTCAAATCGGAGATATAATTTCTCAACTCTATGAGATTCATCTCTTCAAAATCTTCTTTCACTCTATACAAATCTGATGGTTTCAGATTCAGCACAGTATCCATCTCCTTTCCTTTGACAATATACTCCTTGTCTTCCATAACACGTTCCACATAATTGGTAATCTTCCATCTTTCATTGATAGTATCATAAACCAATTTATCGCCTGTCAGTTTATATTTCATCTTCCCTCCATCAAATCTTTCAAGAGAGAACTTGAAACCTGTATGTCTTTTGGTATCATAATTACCCACATAGATATAGACGTCACGTTCTATCTGAACATGGATATTAGCACCCGAACTCTTGGTAAGGTTCTCCATATACTGATTTTTAAACTGCCGTCGCAAAGAATCCGTATGAGGAATCAAGAAATTACCCAGATAAAACGAGCCTACCGCCAACATCAATGAGGCAAGGAAATATGGATAAAGGAATCTTCTGAAACTGATGCCGCTGCTCAAAATGGCGATAATCTCGGTATGTCCCGCCATATTGGATGTGAAAAATATGACTGAAATAAATGTAAAAAGATAGATGAACAGATTGATAAAATAAGGTATGAAAGGGACATAATATTGAAATATAATCTCCCTCACCGAAGCTTTATTCTTGATAAAGTCGCTGACATTCTCCGACAAGTCGAATACTATGACCACGACAATCAGGAGACTGATGGCAAAAAAGAAAGTGCCAATAAACTTCTTGAAAATGTACCAATCGAGTTTCTTCATCCGGCGATGTTCAAAAATCACTGCAAAAATACAAAACTTCCATGAGATATCAAAATCAAGATATTCGATGAGTTATCTTCGGAAGCATCATATCGCGCCATTCTGCAAAATCACCTTCAATGATATGGCGACGAGCCTCAGCGACGAGCCAAACATAAAACCCGAGATTATGAACGGTAGCTATCATAGGACCGAGTATCTCCTTGGAGATGATGAGATGACGAAGATATGCCTTGGAATACTGAGTATCTGCATAGACATGTCCATCCTCGTCAACAGGAGAGAAGTCGTATTTCCATCTTTCATTTTTGATATTTATAATACCTTGTGAAGTAAATATCATGCCATTACGGCCGTTACGGGTAGGCATCACGCAGTCGAACATATCGACGCCGCGCGAGACAGCCTCCAAAAGATTGGCAGGAGTACCCACGCCCATAAGATAACGCGGTTTATCTTCGGGCAACACGCTGTTGACGACTTCTATCATCTCATACATCACCTCTGTAGGTTCACCCACGGCAAGACCGCCTATAGCATTGCCGTCGCAGTTTTTTGATGCGACGAACTCGGCAGATTGTATTCTCAAATCTTTAAAAGTACAACCCTGTACTATGGGAAACAACGACTGTTTATATCCATAAAGCGGTTCCGTGGCACAAAACTGCTGCACACAACGGTCGAGCCAGCGGTGTGTCCTCTCCATGGCTTCCTTGGCATAACCATATTCAGAAGTACCAGGGGCACACTCATCAAAAGCCATCATGATATCGGCACCTATCACCCTTTCTATATCCATGACACGTTCCGGAGTAAACAGATGCTTGGAGCCGTCGATATGAGAACGAAACACCACACCATCTTCTTTCATCTTTCTTATATCGTTTAATGAGAATACCTGAAAGCCGCCGCTGTCGGTAAGTATAGGATGATGCCAGCCGTTGAACTGATGCAACCCGCCGGCAGCCTTTATCACATCCAATCCCGGACGAAGATACAAATGATAAGTGTTGCCTAATATTATCTGAGCCTTGACAGCCTCTTCAAGGTCTCTCACATGTACAGCCTTAACACTTCCTACAGTGCCTACGGGCATAAACACGGGCGTTTTTATCTCACCATGGTCTGTCGTCAGGACAGCAGCTCTGGCGTTACTGCGTGCATCGTTTTTCTCAATGGAAAAGTTCATAAAAAATATTTAAAAAATTTGAGCAAAGATAGTAATTTTTCAAAGATAATCACTACCTTTGCTCAATAAAACAGATTCCTCAGATGGATATTTTTCAGTACTTGAACCGATTGGATTTCATTATTCTTTGTTGCTTTGTCATTGCCTGGCTGATACAAATGGCATATATTTGGGGACTTTTCAGTCGTTTAGCATTCTATAAAAACAAAAACATTGACAGTAAAAAAGGCACTTATGAGCCTGTATCCGTGATAGTGTGTTCAAGAGATTCATACAGCTATTTAAAAGAGTTGGTGCCCACAATATTGTCGCAGGATTATCCGGAATTTGAACTCGTAATAGTCAACGACTGTTCCCAGGATGAGACGAGTGCCTATCTGAAACGCCTTCTCATAGAACACCCGGAAGTCAATGTAGTAACACTCAGTCAAAGTCTCAACTTCTTCAAAGGCAAGAAATTCCCCCTCAGCATGGGCATCAAATCCGCAAAATACGACTTGCTGCTACTCACCGACGCTGACTGCAAACCAAACAACGATCAATGGATAAAAGGTATGATGAGTGCCTACAATAACGATAAAATAGAGATAGTTGTTGGCTATGGCCCATACGCCAAAAGAAAAGGATTGCTGAACAAACTTATACGTTTCGACACCTTATACACCGCCATACAGTATCTCTCCATGGCATTGGCGAAAAAAACCTATATGGGAGTGGGAAGAAACCTTTCTTACAGAAGGACTACTTTCTATAAAAACAAAGGCTTTACCTCTCATTATACAATACCGTCAGGCGATGACGACCTGTTCATAAGTCAAGTAGCAACCAAAAACAATACCAATGTTTTCATAGATCCCAATATCAGAGTGGAATCCCATCCCAAAAGGTCATGGTCAGAATGGATACATCAGAAAAGACGTCATTATTCCACTGCCAACATGTATAAACCTTTTACAAGTTTCGTATTGGGTAACCTACTGTTAAACAGACTGTTTTACTATATATTGTTGCCTTTTCTATTCATATTGCCATCCTCTTGCATCTTCAATGACAACATATTATACTATTATATATTTATTTCATTATTATTGATTATTCATTATACATCAATGGTTATGATTTATGTAAAATCAGCCAAAAATCTCGGTGAGAAAAAACTTTTTCTTGCCTTTTCACCATTTTATGACTTTTTCTTTGTCATATTCACCACATTGCTCGGACTAAGGAACAAGATTTCCAAACCCAAAGGCTGGTAATACACCTTTATCATGTATTTCCATATCAAAAGATATCTTCGTAAAATCATTTTTTTATACTGATTTTATGATTTACAGATAGATATAGAACTTTCATTATCATACGCAAGACAATATGATTTTATCTACATTAATAACAGATAAACATTGTCTTCTTTTCATAAAAAGAGTTTTTCACCTTCAAATAAAAATGTCACCGGACAACAATTTTTTTAACAGAAAAAACATTGACAATACCATTCATATCAAAATCACGGCAGCGTATTTAGCACATAATATTTCATACTTCTTTCTTATTGAAAAAGAAAAAATTTGTTGTAACAATCGACAAAAATGTATAATTTTGCAAACTTATTAATTAGAAATTTATAAAAAAACAGATATATGAATGATTTCCAAAGAGAAATACTTGCCGGTATTCCCGATGTGTTGCCGGAAGTCAAAGAATATGACAAAAGTGTCAATCACGCACCAAAACGCAAAGACATTCTCAGTAAAAAAGAGAAACAATTGGCATTAAAGAACGCCTTACGTTATTTTCCGGAGAAATTTCATGCCGTTTTGGCGCCGGAATTTTTAGATGAATTAGAGACATACGGACGTATTTACATGTATCGTTTTCGTCCGTCCTATCCCATGTATGCCCGTCCCATAGACGAGTATCCGGCGAAGAGCAGACAGGCGGCAGCCATCATGCTGATGATACAGAACAACCTCGACCCTGCCGTTGCTCAACACCCTCATGAGTTGATAATATACGGCGGCAATGGAGCCATCTTCCAGAACTGGGCACAATACCGCCTTGTCATGCAATATCTTGCCACTATGACAGACGAGCAGACTTTGGTGATGTATTCAGGGCATCCTCTCGGGCTGTTCCCTTCGCACAAGGAAGCCCCGCGTGTCGTCGTCACCAACGGCATGATGATACCCAACTATTCCAAACCTGACGACTGGGAGCGTTACAATGCCCTTGGAGTGACACAATACGGACAGATGACTGCCGGGTCTTACATGTACATCGGACCACAAGGCATTGTACACGGCACCACCATAACAGTGCTCAACGCCTCGAGAAAACAAGGAGGCGACACAGCAGGCAAACTGTTCATCACCGCAGGTCTGGGCGGCATGTCAGGCGCTCAACCCAAGGCAGGCAACATAGCCGGACTGGTATCCATCACAGCAGAGATAAATCCTGCTGCAACGCAGAAACGCTACAACCAGGGCTGGGTAGATGAAGTTTATGACAACCTCGACGAGTTGTTTGTCCATGTCAACGAAGCCATAAAGCAGAAGAAAGCCCGTTCCTTCGCCTATCAGGGCAATATAGTGGACCTGTGGGAATATGCAGCTGAAAAGGACATTCATGTTGACCTCGGCTCGGACCAGACCTCGTTGCACAACCCCTTCGCCGGCGGTTATTATCCGGCAGGCTATTCTTTCGAAGAGTCTAAAGTCATGATGGCAGAAGAACCGGAGAGATTCAAGGAAGCTGTATTCGCCTCTTTGAGACGTCATGTGGCAGCCGTCAACAAACTCACTGCCAAAGGAATGTATTTCTTCGACTACGGCAACGCCTTCCTGCTCGAGAGCAGTCGTGCCGGAGCCGATATCATGAAAGAAGACGGCACCTTCCGCTATCCTTCATACGTCCAGGACATCATGGGTCCCATGTATTTCGATTATGGCTTCGGTCCTTTCCGCTGGGTCTGTACCTCCGGCAAACCGGAAGACCTCGCCATCACCGACGACATAGCATGTTCGGTGCTGGAAGACATTGCCAAATCATCACCTGCCGAGATACAGCAGCAGATGCACGACAATATTTTATGGATTAAAGGAGCTCAGGAAAATCATCTCGTCGTCGGCTCACAGGCACGTATCCTGTATGCAGACTGCGAAGGACGTACCAAGATAGCAGCAGAGTTCAACAAGGCTATTGCCGACGGACGTCTCTCCGCCCCTGTAGTGCTCGGACGTGACCATCACGATGTGTCAGGCACCGACTCTCCTTTCCGTGAGACATCCAACATCTATGACGGCTCTGCCTTCACTGCCGACATGGCAATACAAAACGTCATTGGCGACGGCTTCAGAGGTGCCACATGGGTCAGCATACACAACGGCGGCGGCGTAGGCTGGGGCGAAGTGATCAACGGCGGCTTCGGCATGGTGCTCGACGGCTCAAAAGAAGCTGACACAAGACTGCACCGCATGCTGTATTGGGACGTCAACAACGGTATTGCACGCCGTAACTGGGCTCGTAACGAAGGCGCCACATTTGCAATAAAACGCGCCATGGCATCGGAACCTATGCTCAAGGTGACCATTCCCAACATCGCTGACGACAACATGCTTGACGCTCTCATCGAAGAGAAGATAAAATAATAAAATACAATCATGACATTAATTAGTGGGTGCGCCGTTCCATCGGATACAGCGCACCCACATCGTATTTCAATACCTACAACAACATCGACATTAAAGACCCATAATATTAACAATATCACAACATTCTGTCATTGTGAAACACCTCCTCATCTCAACAAATATCCTCATTAAAAATTTTTATGTGTCGATTAATATATTTTTGCACGATATTTGTTGTGGTATCATTAAAAATTATAATTTTGTAACGTTAAAATGATTATAAATTAAAAAACTATTTGCCTATGTTAAAAAAATTATCACTCTTACTTTTTGCCATGATGTTTGTCGGTGCTTTGTCGGCACAGAATCTCATTGTGACACATGAAGGACAGCCTGTAGAAAGCGGCAGTACTTTTGAGGTATCGGCAGAAGGTATGGTTGAAGAACTCAACATTGCCTTTGAAGTTGTTAACGGCACGTCTGAAGCTCTTGCAATAACTTGTGTCAAAGTAGAAGTCTCCACTGTAGAAAACACCTTGAATTATTTCTGTTGGGGACAATGCCTCAGCCCTGAATTATACGAAAGCACCATGAGGATGGAACCCGGTGTACCGGCAGAGTTCAGCGCTCATTACATGCCATTGGAGATGGAAGGCATAACCTCGATGAAGTATATATTTACCGATGCAGCAAATTTAGAAGAATTTGTCATAAACATCAACTTCATCTATCCTAACACCATCTCTGTCACTGATTATTTCAGCAACGAGGTATTCAGCAACGCTTATCCAAGCCCGGCAACAGACAAGGTCTGTTTCGATTATGACTTCCCGACAGATGTGAACAAAGCCATGGTCGTAATTTACAACATGATGGGACAAGAGGTTATCAGAAAAGACATCAACAGCCATTTCGGACAGTTGGTAATAGATGTAAACAACCTCAATGATGGAATCTACTTCTACAGTTTGGTTGTCAACAACAAGACTGTAAAATCCAACAAGATTATCATTCACTGATAATAATCTTTTAATTTTATTTATTTGTCAATTTCAAGCCCTGACTTCACCCAAAAGCAGGGCTTATTTTGTGGATTAATATTTTTTCAAAGGGGAAAAGAAATAAAAAAGGGCATTCTCATCTCTATCATGCAGTTGGAATAAATCACCGAATATCTGGGCACTGTTACCTATGTTGATTTCTTCTATAATAAGATAAACATTTTCATCAGGTTTCCTGTATGCTTGCATATATGCATTAAGAAAAACTGGAGGAATGAATTTATATGTAATTATATCTTCACTTAAATCTCCACCATCATTCAGCCTAACAGTAAGACCACCATTTAAACCATAAAATGGCTTACTTCCTTTAGTTGGCTTATAATCCCCAACAAACGTAGAATAGTCACAATCCGAATGGAATGTAGTTCTAAAAATTTTTCTTTTGAAACTCCGTCTAATTGCTCCTTAATTTTATGAGATTTTCCAGTTCCTGGAGTCCCGTAAAAGATTATTTGATGTAATGAATTTGGTTTGATGTTTTTTTCTTTTTACATCTAACATTTTAGCCATTACCCAAAGTGTAGAAGCATAGCCATATTCAAACTTATCAATATCTGATTGACCGCATAATAATTCACGTGCTTCATTTGCTGTTATATCAGGCTTTTTTTGATACAATTTATAAAATTCTTCCAACAAGTCTTTAGAAATTGTTCTGATTCCAACAGCCTCTTTACTACGTGATATTATTTTATAACACAATCTATCTTGATCAATAATTTCTACTTGACCATTTTCTGATACTTCTCCTGTTTTTAAGTTTTTGTAGCGCATGACAATTCTATTCAAATGGTTCATACAAATTGTATTTTCATCATAGTATTTTTTTCAGTTCATCTATATCGGGTAAAGCGTTGCGTAATCTTTCCGGCATTTCTTCAGATGTGTTATATGTTGCTACTCCCATAGGTTTGTCATAGTCCTGTATTACATATTCCACATATTCTTTATTTGCTTCTTTACATAAAATTATACCAATTGTCGGATTTTCGTGCGGTTTCTTTACGTAGTCATCAAGTATTCGCAGATATGTCATCAATTGTCCAAGGTATCCTGTCTTGAATGCACCTGTTTTTAATTCCACACAAACCATAGAATTCAGTTCTCTGTTAAAGAAAAGCAAGTCAGGGAAATGCTCAACTCCATACACTTCAAGGTGATACTGATTTCCGATAAAAGCAAAATCATGTCCGAAAGTCATAATGAATTTCTTGATGTTCTGTACAATCTTTTGCTCAACCACACGCTCGTCAATGTCTTCAGCATCACGCTCGCCTATTTCCTCCACATTCAGGAAATCAAGAGTATATTCATCTTTGAACATCATTACTGCTTTCCGAGCCTCTTTTGCGTCCAGAATATTTTTAGAAAAGTTATTTGGCAAGATCTCATTATTATATGCATCCCTATCCATTAAACGAACTATTGCATCGACAGACAAATGTTCTATGGCACAACGCCTGATGTAATAATAACGCTCGGACAGAGTTTTGCCTTGCTAAGAATTCTTGAATGATGAGTAAATGGAACAGCTAAAAATTCTATGGCAGGAAAATCCACCGTGTTCGGAATAGACATAGTATGATAAATATCAATTCCTTGTGTTTCAGGAACATCAATTATCGGGTTCGGCACATGATTCAATTCGGTAATTGCGATTACCGAATTATCATTATCAGGCGATAAAGAAACATTGTCAAGCATTGTCCACGCTTCATAGAACAATCTCATCTTTTTAAGATTCTCGGCAGAGAAGCCTCGTAAACCAGGCAGTATTTTTTTGAGGCGACTGCTTATTGCAGCCAGTGCGCCTGTTCCCCATTTCCCTGACCTGGAATTTTCCGACACATATTTGCCTATGCTGAAATATACCGCTAATTGTATTCTGTTTTCGTTCTTCAAGGCTTCATATTGTCCTTGAAGGATTGCGGTCTTTATAACTTCAGCAGCCCGGTTATATTGAACAATTGTTGACTTGTTTTCTTCCATTATATTCCAAATTATTCTATATCCTGCATTTTATGCAAAAATCCGATATATAGATAGGAATAAATTAGAAATAAGCCACTTATGAGCTTTTCTCAAAGAACGAGGTAATGAGTTGGCAACTGTCTCATATTCTGTAATTTGCGGTATATTTCCGCCATACAACTCGTATAGATTGCAAAGTTACACAAAAAAGTGGCAATAGAAAACTTTTGAAGCTAATTTTCAGCAGACACAATAAAGATGCCCTATTGCCACTTTCCAATTATTCTATGATGCCGGGTTTCGGGATTATGTGTATAACAAATCGTTGGTTATCTTTATTCCCTCTAACATCAGGTTGAACTCTAAATTTGCTTGATTGTCCACTTCCTGAGATTAAAACCTCACAATTGCCAAGTGAATCGAACTCAATACCATTACTAGACCAGAATTTAATTAGAGCCAATGCTCTTTCATAGCTAAGCTCATAATTTCTTGTATAATAATCTTTTGACGATTGTCCTTCTATGATAAGCATGTATTGAGCTTCTGGAATTTTGCTTTTTGCACTATTCATAAAACGGACGATTGCCTGACCTGCTTTTAATAACTTCTCAAGTTGTTCTCGCTCTATATCATGGATATTAGAACTATATGTATTAAAAGAGACTTCAATGTCTTTTAATGTATGCCTCTTGAATTGCTCATCGTATGCGAAATACTTATCATCTATTTCTTTAATCGAGTTATTTAGTTCTTCGATTTTTCTGAGCTGTTCCTCTTTTGCATTGACCTCTTTGTCTAATTTGGCATTAATGCCTTTCATTTTAACAACACACACTATAAACAGGACAAGCATAATGAAAAATAGGCTTGTCATGAGGTCAGAATAACTTAACCAAAAAGTATTATTTCTGTTCCTTGACATATTATTTTTCTTCTTTTAAGCTCTTAATAGATTCTGTCATTGTTTCTATGGCCTTAAGAATAGACTTGTTTAACTCTATATTCTCAAGTTGAGCGTTATGATAGTCTGTTCTCAAGTTTAAGATTTCACCTTTCATATCCTTATAGCATTCCGCTTGAACTTGCGTATATTGTACCATTGTATCAAGCACTTCTTTCAGTTTATCAAATGTATCGAAGAACTCTTTGTTGTTTGTGACAAAATTCTGAATGTATTCCGTTGATGCTGTAAGTTGTGCTGACAAACTTTCAGAAACGTGTTTCCCTTCAGACATAAGCAAATCAAATTCCTTTCTCCAAATCTCCCTTGCTTCTGCCCCTGTCGGAAAATGGGTCGTTATTGCTTCTTGAAACTCTCGCTGAAGCTCGGCAGTTTTATTCTGATTACTTATAACAATGGAAAGTCCTGTAGAGAAATTTTCGAATTTACCAATTAAAGTTTGTATTTGATTTATAACTCCTGATGCATTGGATATTGTCGAATTGAGTTGTTCTTGGTATGTACGGAAAACAGCTAATGCATCGGATGAATCTTTTAATTGCATAAAGGTTTCTGCAATTTTATTAGCGGTTCGAGTTAAACTCAGTTTGTTTATTTCCGCTAAGACTAAATGTTGTTTCTCCAAATTGTCGTTTAATAATTCAGCAGAATCGGCATAGGCATCTAAATTCCTACCAAATTTATCTACAAAGTGTCCTAATACTCCCTTTAATGAATTTAGGCTTGAAGCCATACTATTTGATAATAATGGCATCAATTCACGTCTTAGGAAATTCATATAATTTCCTTTACCGTCGTCACATTTGCTTACAGCAGCCTTATATGTTACAGCACTATTATATACGGTAAAACCTAAGCCTAATAAACTTGCACACATAGCTGCAACTATGCCATATAATAAATGTTGTAATCCATTCAAGTTATTTGAGTTGCCAAAAATTTGGTCAAAATCAACACCCAATAATCCTGTAATAATTCCTATAAAAGTGCCTGCAAGTCCTAAATATAGAGGAACATTAAGGCTATTTTGTATTTCATCCTCTAATGTTTCTTTTTGACTGTCACATATGTCTTCTAATACCCCTAAATCAGCACTTGTCCCTGTATTTTTGCACAAGTACTCATTCGTGCGATTGATAATCATTTTAAATCTCTTATTGGAAGACTTACTCCCGTCCTGAAAAACAATAAGTGATAAGTCTGTATAATCCTTGCTTTCATCACCGTTTTCATCATTATGGCGTGGTGGAATGCTTTGCAAAAATTTCTGTAGAAACTCTTTATTCCTTAGTACACTCGGTGTAATAGACGTTTCTTTTAGCGACAGAGTGTCAACATCTTCAAACAAGCTATCAAGCTCTTTAATTTTCCCTTTTGTTTTAAGGAAGCTACGAATTTGAAATATAATAACAGCAGCTACAACGATGACCGCGATAATTAAACCGATGTATTCTTGTATCATTTCCATCTTTACAAATTCTAATTGTTCAACTTATTCTTCAAACAGTTTTTGGCTTTGTGCGCTTTTGCGTTCTTTTGCCCTACGTTTTAGTTCTTTCTTTAGTTCTTTCTCCCTAACTTTCTTTGCATCCATTTCTTCCTGTGTCATTGGCTGGTAATCCTCTATGCCATTGGGATATTTACCGTCAATGTATAATTTTACCAAACCTGCGTGTGACAATGGCTTTGAAATATCTCGAAAGTCTATATTTGTATTATAATCTAATAATACAATATCTTGAATTTTGCTTTGCGCTTTTATTCTTTCTATTACATGATGAACTTCGGGAACGTTATCCAGCACCCATTTATACGTTGGAAGATAGATAAGCATCCTCGCTTCAAAGTATCCCAATAACTCTTTACTATAAGCTCCTTTACTGTGTCCTTTGGGCATTCCATATTTTCGTACTGTCCGTTTTAAATCTCGCATTGTATCATTTTTGAATGTCGCAAAATCCACGCCTGCATTCTCAAAGACTTTTAGTCCTTGCCAGACCGCTTCGACACAGGTAGCCTTTAATCCGTCAGTAAAAGGAATAGGTATATTTCCGTGTGGATAAAACGGGCTCAAGATTTTTGCGTACCGTGTCTCAGAATTAGAGGTAATATCCAGTATTATAGCATTGGGATATTCTTCCTTTATTTTTTCCAATTTTCTTTTTTTACTTTCAATATATATCATAGTAAATATCTTATTTATTTAATTCAAACGTATTAAGAAGTGGAGATAATCCAGAATAAAAAGGACCTATTTCACATAATGGCCTTTTCTTTTGGAATTCTTCTAATTCATGTTGAGGTATTCTATTGTCGCTACAGTCTAACTTTTTTAGATTTAAATTATATAATGGGTAAAGTTTTTCTATATTATTACAAGAGCAATTAAGTTCTTGAATATTAGGGAATTTATCAATAATAAAATCCAAATTTATAATACCATTAAGAATAAACCTCAATGTCTTTACATTTTCCATTATTGGACATCTTGATATGAATTGATTCCAGTTATTACCTTCATAACAGCCATAGCAGGATATATCAAGATATTCTATGTTAGAAAAATTGTCCAATATACCCAAATCCAAATTTGGCGTGTAATCCGCTCCACCCCATGGTGAATAATCAGGTATTACCGTTGAAAGATATTTTATTCGTTGTATTTTTTTTAATTCATATTCTGTCATTTGATATGCAAGATTATACCACGGTTCTTCATCAATATTATTTGTATCGTAATTTCTGTTTATAATTTTACTTTCTTCTTCATTAAACCAGCTAAAAATATTACATTTTAAAACGGTTTTCCATTCTTTTGATAGAGAGTTCCATGTATCATGAAAATCTGTTTTGTTTTTAACTTCATCTTTGAGATTTACTATAAATCTTAATGGAATAAAAGTCTTTACCATGACTTCAGCTTGATGCGGCTTGAAATCAACATCGTCTTTACGGACATAATTCCTTTTAGTTGCATTAAAATTGACTCTTTTCAAATCATCTAATTCTCCTCCGTGAGTATGAAGTTTATCTGCTGCATTGATATCGGAAAACAGTGTACCTTTTAGTAAAGCTACATCAGTTTTAATTTTTAGGACGACTATATCACTTCCAGATTGCTGCAAACGATAAGCCATAGGATGGTCATTACAAAAGCTCAAACGCACATAATCTTCTAATCCATACCTTAGGTCCAAGTTTCTCCCGAACCCTATTCCTCCTGGGCTTGGGATTGTTATGCCATGAGTATCACAATATTGCCAAGAAAATAAACCTCCATGCCGTTTAATGGATGGAATATTTCGTCTATCCGTAAAATGGTATAGGTATCGAATACCATTGTTGTCCAATATTTGTTTGAAATCAGACCAATTTTCTTTTCGCTCAGTAGATAGGACCTCTAATCGTTCCTTTTCTGCTAATTCTGCCTGTTCTTTTTTTCTGGCTTCTTCGGCAAGTCTATTTGCTTCCTGTTGTTTCCGAATTCGTTCTTCTGCTATTCTTTTTTCATTCTCAACCCTTTCCTTTTCTTCTCTTTCTCTTTTCTTGCGTTCTTCTTCCTCTTTGCGTTTTTGTTCTTCAGCTAACTTAACAAGTCTTTCATGTTCTAATTCTCTTTCTAATTCAGATAAAGACTTTTGTATATCCGTGTATCGTTTTCTTAGAACCGAATCTTTTATACGCACTATTTCATGCGTAATTTCATCCATTATTTGCTTTGCCTCTTGGAACTTTCGCTGAGCAATAAGGGTTTCAAGTTTATCTAATAATGATTTTGTTCTTTCCTCTCGTACTTTTAATTCATGTGCCTCTTTCCTTAATCTTTCATCTTTTAAAGTTTGGAGAGAAGGTATATTTTCAAATTTACGCGGAGAAAAGACGCGAGTTTGTAATTCATCTTTTGGGGAAGGAATATTTAAAGAATACCAATCAGTTGGTGATTGTTTAAGTTTGTCCCTATTTTGCTTAACATGTTCTTTCCTTTTGTCAAGTTCATCACAAAGCGACTTGGGTACAGATGGCTTGGGTTCACCATTTACAGGAATTTCAGTTGGTGAACTGTCATATAATCCAAATAGTTTTTTAAGCCATTTAAAAATCATACCATATACCTTTTAACACGAAGCGTGAACTGTATGCCACACTCTTACTTGAAGGTCGTAGGAAACCATAGATGCAGATGTAACAATAGCAGCCCACGCTATAGCGTGAGAACCACTATGCTATCCTTGCATCTAATTTGAAAATTTCCTACGTTTTCAAGTACAAGATAAGCATAACGCTTCTTCTTTTTTCGTATGTCTTGGAAAGAGTTGCCTCAATCCGATTACAAAGATAGAGAATTTTCCCGACAATCCCCTATCTTCTAATGTTTTTATTTGCTTTTGGAGTGCTTTTTGAGTATATCCTATATTTTCAGCCCTTTATCCTGCCTTATGGGTGCAATCCCCAAACCGTTTCTCCATTCACATGCTTTCTGTCTGAACCATTGCACAAGCGGAATGTCATTCACGCATATATGGTAATGCCCTTTCCTGTCCTTGTCCTCTTCAAACGAGAAAGCTGCATTTTCGTCACGGAACTTTCGGTTGAACTCAGGAGAATAGAAATCACCTTTCAACCTTACTTTCTTCAATTTGCACAACTCTTGGATTACCCTTTCAGAGAAATTCAAGGTGTTTCGGCAGAAGTCAATCAACGGCAACAGCTTCTCTACGTAAGGAAAGTATCGCTGTATCTTGTCCATATACCCACTGAACTTGGTGCGTTCTTCTCTATGTTCACATTCCATTGCCTTGATATGCTGTATCAATTCTTCATTCTGACTTTCAAGCACAGATATACGTTGCTGTAATCCTTCCCTTTCCTCTTTCAACTTATTGCTGCCCAAAAGAGAACCGACCCTTGCCATGAGTGCTGTTTTCGCTTCGGTCTTGGCGGCTTCCAGCTTCTCCGACTTGATTTTCTTCCGCACTTCGTCAAGCTTACATTCCGCTTGCCGCTGTTCGGTCTGCAACTGCCGCACGTTGGCTTCAAGCTCTCCCGTCTGCCGTTTCAGGTCACGGTAGTATTGGGCGGTGGTGGTGTGCCGTGCCTCTGAACCTCGTACGCCACGCTGCAAGCCGTATTTCGCCATCGCTGCGGCATAGCTGTCATGATAGGCAGTCATTCTTTCACGTGTCAGCAGGTCATCGGCGCACAGGCGCACGGTGTTGGCTTTCTTGCGGTAGGTGCGCTTGCCCTCCGCCTGCTTCTTCCTTGCTTTCCTGCGCTCGCCCGTTACTATCGGCACGACCGTGGCGTGGATGTGCGGTGTGTGCTCGTCCATGTGCAGCACTGCCGATACGGTGTTCTCCTTTCCGAACGTACGGTGCAGCCATTGCAGGTTGTCGTCGCACCATTCGTTTAGCCTGTCCTCGTCCTGCACTCTTATCATGTCCTCGTGCGTGCCCGAAAGCACGATGCGGATTGCCCGCACTTGGTCGGGGGTTATCTTCCGCCTGATGCCTGCCGTGCGGATACGGTGGCTTATCGCCTCTGTGCGGTCTGCCACACCGTCGGGGAACTCCACCAGCTCACGGTTGAGGTGGGTGCGTGCCGGGTCGGCGTTCTTGGGCATGGTCTTGCGTTCGATGTGGTCGGATGCGCCCGTGTCAGCCGACCCTTTCGCCTTGTTGATTTGGATGCTTATGTATCCCATGTTCGTTTCTTGTTTTTTAGGTTCTACAAACTTGTTTGTCGGTGTCCGTCCGCCTGCGGTCGTGCCGCACGGGGCAAACGGGGGTGTCCAGAGGGGTGTAACCCCGTTGGCTCATTGGGGTGTTTTTAGCATGAGCGGAGTGGTGCGTGAAGAAAACGCCCTAATGAGCTATGGCTTTTTGTTCCCCAAAAGCCTGCGGCGGTGTCGGCGGTGATGTTGGCGGATATTGGTCACCCTTTTCTTTTCGCCAGCGACATCGGCTTTCCCTTGTCGGTCGGCAGGACGGAAGTCCGTCCGACCAGCCTGCGGATGGCGGCGTTTACTCCTGCCATATCCCTAGCGGACTTGTTGAGGGGTAAAAAAGCGTTGAACTGTTGAATTTGACACATAACAACTTGATATATTGCAAAATACACTCTAAACAATCTCTCAACAAAAGCGTGCCGCCCAACAAACGGATGCGAAAAGAAAAGGCAAGGCTGATGGTGTGTACCGTTGCTTTTTTTTCATCAGCCGTTGTATGTTGTTGGCGGTCTGTTGAGGTTGCATATTCTTATATACCAATACTTTATTACCCTTATTCAACAATTCAACAGAATATCAAAGCCTTTCCAGCAGTTCTTTCGTAACGGTATAATACCTGCCCACGCTTCTTCGGGTCTGGTAACGGTCATTGCCGCCGTATTGGTAGGCGGTATAGGTAAGACCGTTGGGCGCGGGTGTCAGCTTCCAGCACTCTTGCACTACTTTCCGCACCTGCGACTTCTCCACCTTGACTTGCGAGCAGACGAGCAACGGGATGATGTCATTGAGGCAAAAAGAAACAGACTCCACATTCATGTTTGCCATGATGTCGAGCAGTAGTTCCGCCATCTCAATCTCCAAGCGGTTGCGGTTGCTTCGGATTATCTTCCGCAGGGCTTCCGTCTCCAGCAGCTTCGGGTTGAACCACATGCGGCTTTCCTTCCTGGTGGACAGCCGTCTGTGTTGCAGGAAATGGAGAAATGCGGGTATCTCCGTTTTCAGCTTTTGCAGGAAATCGGTATCGTCACTCTGTAACGGCACAATCTTCCGTACCCAATAGCGTGTTTCCCCTGCGTCAATGATGACGGGCAGGTGTTCGTTGTTGGAGCAAAGCACGAACTTAGCGAAGAAGCCTATCTCGTCACGGTCTTTGCCTTTCGCCTCCACCTTGTAGGAAAGCGTGGTGCTGAGGTTTTTCAGCCGCTCGCTGTCCTCACGGCGGTTGAGCAGCACCTCGTCCACCATGATGAGCAGCTTGCCTGCCCAGTCAGAGTTGAACTGGCTGCGGAAGTCCTCGTTGGTGTTGAACGTCACGTTGTTTTGGAAAATGGCTTTCAGGAAGTTCAGGAACGTGCTTTTTCCCGTGTTCCTCTCTTCGGACACGAGCAGGAGGATGGGCAGCTTTTGAATAGGGTAAAGATACAGCAGTTGCAGGTAGTCCATGCCCAACCCGTACTGTTCGCCGAAGATGTGTTCCACCAACGAGCGGATGCAGGGGAAATCCCCCTCCTGCGGTCGGTGGCTTATCGGCTCATAGAGGTTGAGGAACTTGCCGACCACGGGCTTGTAGCCCACATGGTCAGGTACGGTGCAGAAGCCGTCATACTTGGGGATGCCCGCCATGTAGTCCTTGCCGTAGTCCTGCCGCAAGGTCTCGGAGTTCCATACGATGCGTTTCCTCACATAGCCGCCGTCAATTCGGGGCTGGTCCACAATCTTGTAGAGCGTGGTGCCTACACGGATGAATTCTTCTTTTTCTGTCATTAGGCTTACTTGGTTTTAGTGCCGCCGACACCTTGTCGGCAAGCGGATTGAACAAGGTTGCAAAGCTACGGCAGGACGGTTAAAACATTGATACGTAAAACGATGCAGAACGGCGCAAAAGAAACTGACGGATAAGAAAATGCAGCAGGATGGGCAATGTTAGTCTTAAAATGGCGAAAAGAAAAAGCCCGAAGAAGCAAAACCGCACTTCTTCGGGCAAATGGGTTGCCGCAGATATTCGTTGGTAAAGGGATATGCTGGTTTATAGGTTTACTGATGTCATTATGACACCACATCAGGTTAAACCGCTCGTAAACAGGCTGTAAAGTTCACAAAGTGCACAATCTAACATCCGCATGAGGATTTGCTGCCCATTGAAACCAACAAGATTTGCCTTTCTTTTCGCAAGCATAGCCTTTCCAGCAGAGCATTGCGTACACTTGACGCACTCGGTGTATCAATTCGGAAAGCAAGTGCCACGACCATTGGCAAGGAATACGCTTCCGAATAATAGCCGTTGGGCAACTTGATGCGCCTTTCCACCTCATATGGCTCCAACACTTCGCTCTTGTACACGGCTCGTATGGCGGCACGGAGTGTCGGAACGATTACATCGAAAAGTTCCATCAATTCCATTTCGCTCATCCATATATTGGCGGTATCGGACGGTACGGCAACCCTGCCGTACTTGTCCATAGTGATTGTTGTCCGTTCCATAGGCGGTATGTTATATGGTGAAATGTCCGCTTACCTTGCTCTCGAAAGCGGATATGTCATTTTCGAGTTTCTTGTTCGTCACCTTCGCGTAAATCTGCGTAGTGGTAATATTTGTATGCCCTAAAATCTTGCTCACGCTCTCTATCGGCATACCGTAATTGAGAGCCAAGACAGCGAATGAATGGCGGCTTAGGTGGAATGAAATCGGCTTTTCGATCCCGCATTTCTTCGCCACAGCCTTGATGCGCTTGTTCACCATGTCAAGCGAGCCGATGTTGAACAGCCGCTTGTCTTTCCTGAACGGCTCGTAACGCTTGATAATCTGCATCGGGATGTCCATCAGCTTGATTTGGAACGGTACGCCCGTCTTCTGTCGTTTCGACACAATCCACGAAGTAGCGTTCATTTCAACGATGTTGTCGGTGGTCAGGTTCTTGATATCCGTGAACGAGATGCCCGTCCAACAACCGAACAGGAACAGGTCTCTTGCCAATGCAAAGTTGGGATTGTCCAGCTTGATTGCACCCAATGCCCGCATCTCGTCCTCCGTGAGAAAGCCACGCTCCTTATGGTCGGGGTCAACGTGGTACATCGCAAACGGGTTTCTTGGTATCTTGCCGTTGTAATGCGCGGTGGTGACGATGTGTTTCAACGGTATGGAGTATATCCACACGGACGATTGCGCCAGCCCGACCTCGTTTCGCAGGTACAGGCAGTAATCACGGATGAAGTCCTCCGTCAGTTCGTTCATCGCCATGTCCGTCCGTTTGTAGTGCTTCTTTATGAACTCCGCCACGTATTTGCGGACGGTCAGGTACTTTTGGTACGTGCGTTTGGAACGGTCCTTGCCCACCCGTTTGGCGAACGCCTCGTTCTCCTTGTCAAAAGCACGCAACAATGTTTCGTACTCCGTGCCGATGCCTTGATAGGCATTGCGCACCATCTCAGCCGTGACAAACGCCTCACGGTCGGAAAGCCGCTGGTAGTGCTTCGTTATCTGCGCCTTGATGTTGTCAAGGGCGTAGTTTACCGCCACCGCCTCACGGCTTTTGCCTTTCGCCCTGTTGCCTTTGGCATCCCAAAGTTCCTTCGAGATGCGCTGCTTGCAACTGAACTGTGCGATAGTCCCGTTGATTGTAACCCGTCCCATGATAGGGACAATTCCGTTCTTTTCCTTGCTTCCGTTTACATAGAAGACTGTCTTGAAAGTGCTCCGCATAATCATTCTTTTTGTTTGGTGCAAAATTAGTTTATGGGAGTTGCAAAGGCAGAATGTAAACCTACGCAGAACGCAGAAATAGAGCCTGTTAGCGTTAAATGTGCATTTTGTGTCGGGTAATGGTTTGGAAGTGCATCTGCTGCTGCAATCTTCCTAAATCCGTTTTCCCGACCTTATGCCGTTCTGTGCCACTCGAAGCCAAACTCTCTGACCGTCAGTGAGAATACTCAAATTCGCTTATTTTTGCTCTTTATCCTATTCTTTTATGGGAAAACTACTGTGTCTATTCATACGGTTTATATAAGTCCTTCAAATCATTGTTGCACCCTTGAAATTTCAATCAATTGCGGGGCACCAGGCTGTGTAGCATTAGTACACCACCGGCTTATTGTCATCTTCAATACCCCAAACTGTTCGGTAAAATATGTATTTGTGACCATCTTCTCAGCCTATATAACTCGAATGGATTTATATACTCCTTCTTTTTTCTTAAAAAAATCAACTTTACATTCGTGTACAAATTTACACATTAATTTTTAGGCAAACAAGAAAAACAACTATAGCTATATTTTTTTATATTTTATCCGGATAAGTTGACAGAAATCCCCGCGGATCGTCTGTTGCAAATAAACGTATATCAGGATCCTCTAATGAAACATATTTGTAGTCGGGAAACAAATATCGCAATAATGTTGATTTACCGGATTGTCTGGGACCTGTTAATGTTACAATCGGATATTTTTGTATCAACTCTGTAAGTTTCGTTTGTAACAATTTATGAATCAGAGTTTTTTTATTTTATTGCAAATTTACGATTAAAAACTAAATTTGCAAACATTGCGGATGTTTTCTTGATTCTTCATGAATTATGGAATCGTTATTTGTTGATAATTAACGATTTATGAAAGCCGGTTTTTGATGTGAAAAATGAGTGTTGCTTAGAGTTGTGTCTTGTCTCCCATTTTTTCAGCAACAGCCTTTGTCGCAGCAGTCCGTGCCGGTGAGTTCGCATTCTATGGTGCTGTGCTGTATGCCTTTTT
This sequence comes from Candidatus Limimorpha avicola, assembly GCF_056978975.1. Classification (NCBI taxonomy): domain Bacteria; kingdom Pseudomonadati; phylum Bacteroidota; class Bacteroidia; order Bacteroidales; genus Candidatus Limimorpha; species Candidatus Limimorpha avicola. Next base: position 90,988 of record NZ_DBMCYK010000001.1, on the reverse strand, counting down.
CGGCAAGAGAGTGTTTCAGTTAGTGGCACGGCAAAAACGCTCTCCTTCAGCATATTCCATGTTATGATGCATTAGATAATCAAATCAGACCATTTTATGAGTCCTCCTGAGGAAGTTTGCATGTTTTTGTCTCCATTATAGATGGCATAACATTGGTCTGAACTTGCGCCAGACAGTTTCGCCCACTTGGATATTCCCTTAAAAAAATCGGGTGAGAAAGTTGCGCCGGATTTTATCTCATAAGCATATTGTTTCCCGTTAACATATTGCAGCAGGTCCACCTCGTTTCCTGTGCTGTCACGCCAGAATGTCAGGGATGGTTCTTCGCCCCTGTTATACGAGGATTTGATAAATTCGTTGATTACCATGTTTTCGAACAATCCTCCTCGCAGGAAATGGGTTGATACTTGCTCAGGTGTCCGTATGTCCAAGAGTGAACAGGCCAGTCCGGTATCATAGAAATAGAGTTTGGGCGTTTTTACCAGCCGTTTCGCGTAATTGTTGTAATCTGGTTTTAGCAGATAGCATAGGTAGCTTGCCTCTAAAACGGAAATCCATGCGGAAATAGTTGAAACCGCTACGCCACATTCGTTAGCTAAAGAAGACAAGTTTAGCAATTGTCCGATACGTCCGGCGCAGAGTTTTATGAAGCGGATGAATTTGCTTAGATCTCCAATATTTTTCATTAAGCGCACGTCACGCTCGACGTAGGTTTGCACGTAAAACGGATAATAGTCTGATGGAGCAATATTTTTGTCGTAGAGGCGAGGGTAATTCCCTTTGAATATTTCTTCATCAATGGAACACGGAAGAATATCACCTTTTTTCATTTCCGTATGGGAAAAGGGCAATAATTTCAGAATGGCGGTTCTACCGGCCAAAGACTGGTTTATGTTCTCCATTAGCAAAAAGTTATGGGAGCCCGCAAGCAAATACATTCCTTCTTTCCCGGCTTTATCGGTGTGTGTTTGAATATAGGAAAACAGGGTTGGAACTCTTTGTGCTTCATCTATGATGGTTTTATCCGGATATGTTGACAGAAATCCCCGAGGATCATCAGTAGCAAACAAACGTATATCAGGATCCTCAAGTGAAACATATTTGTAGTCGGGAAACGAATATCGCAATAATGTCGATTTACCGGATTGTCTGGGACCTGTCAAGGTTACAATCGGATATTTTTGTATCAACTCTGAAAGTTTCGTTTGCAATAACCTCTGAATCATAGCCTTTTTTATTTTCTTGCAAATTTACAATTAAAAACTAAATTTGCAAACATTGCGGATGTTTTTTTGATTCTTCATGAATTATAGAATAGTTATTTGTTGATAATTAACAATTTATGAAAACTGGTTTTGATATAAAAAATGAGTGGTGCTTAGAGTTGTGTCTTGTCTCTCACTTTTTCAGCAACAGCCTTTGTCGCAGCAGTCCGTGCCGGCAAGTTCGCATTCTATGGTGCTGTGCTGTATGCCTTTTTCGGCAAACGCATGTTTCAGTTCATGTTTGATGTGTTCCATTTTTCCGACATCTTCTATTACGATATGCACCGTGGCGGCATTCTCCGTTGTGCTGACCGCCCACACGTGCAGATGATGCCAACATTTCACGCCTTCCGTCCGGCTGATACATTGTTCCACTTCATCCATGTTGATGCTGGCAGGCACGGCATCGAGCGACATGAAAATACTCTCTTTCAGCAAATTCCATGTTGACACCAAAATAATAATGGCAATGACAATACTGACAAGCGTATCGACAAGTACGAAACCGGTGAAGATGATAATGATGCCGGAAATAACCACGCCGACAGACACGAGAGTGTCCATTGCCATGTGCAGGAATGCGCCACGCACGTTCAGGTCGTGTTTACGGTTTTTCATCAGCAGCCATGTTGTCAAGCCGTTAATCAGAATGCCGACGCCGGCAGTCCAAGATACGGCTGCTCCGGAGACAGGTTCCGGATGTCGCAGCTTGTACACGCTTTCGGTGATAATAGCACCTACGGCTATCAACAGTATGATGGCATTCGTCAATGAGGCGAGCACCGTGATTTTCTTGTATCCGTATGTAAAATGACGGTTGCCCTGCCGGCGAGACATGCGGAACGCAAACAATGCCAGCAACAGGCTGAACACGTCGCTCAGGTTGTGGCCGGCATCGGAAAGCAGGCCCAATGAGTTGTAAACGAATCCGACAACTGCTTCCGTAATGACAAAAAGCAGATTCAGCACAATGCTGATAATGAAAATATTATTCAGTGAGCCGGTTATTTCATGATGCTCGTGATGATGGTGTTCCATGACAGGTTTATTTTAGCGTGTATCGTTTTCCGTTGCAAAGATAAGGTTTGTTTGCCGGATTTGTTTCCAGAATGGGAAAAATCCTTGTTTTGGGGCTACATAAAACGCCATTCCCCGTTTCCTCGGTTGCGGAAACGGGGCTGTTGGCTTTTGTCAAGGTTTGCGGTTATTTGCCCAATTTGCTTTCTACTTCTTCCTTGCTCAGTTGCTTGGTGCAGAAGAACCAGTCGTAGCATTTCATGGGGCCTTCCTCGCCATCCATGCGGGCTTTGGCAACGCCGCACGAGCCTGCCGTGGGCACAATCACTTCATCGCCCGGTCGCCAGTCGGCTGGCAGCGCCACGCTGAAGTTGTCGGCAGTCTGCAACCCGATGAGCACGCGCTTGATTTCGTCAAAGTTGCGCCCCAGGGCGAGCGGGTAATACAGTATGGTGCGTATCTTGTCTTCCGGGTCGATAAAGAACACCGCACGCACGGCTGATGTCTGGCTTTCGCCCGGCTGTATCATGCCGTAGAGTTTGGCTACTTCCATGGTGATGTCCTCAATAAGCGGGAATCTGACAGCCACGTTTTTCATGCCTTTGTATTCGATTTTGTCCTGGATGGTGCGTAGCCAGGCGATGTGGCTGTACAGTCCGTCCACCGATAGTCCGACAAGCTGGCAGTTGAGCGCTTCAAATTCGTCAGCCATTGTGGCGAAGGTCATAAATTCGGACGTGCACACCGGCGTGAAGTCGGCCGGATGGCTGAACAGAATCTTCCACTTGCCTTTATAATCGGTCGGGAAGTTGATGACACCTTGGGTTGTCTTTGCAGTGAAGGCAGGAGCCGGATCGCCGATCCTCGGCATTACATTTACTTGATTTGTTTCCATAGTTGTACTTTTTTATAAATAAATAATTAATTGTTTTGATTTTGTTAGCAAAAGTAAGGCGTTTATCAATACCAACTTAACGTTTTTTTCTATATGAATATCGATATTTTCTATATGATTTTGCAAATTATAGTTTTTTGTGATATATTAAATAAGCCAATATTCTCAGGTTTACAATTGTTTATCAGCTGCTTATGTGCAATGAGTCAAATATTCTTCTTTAGGCGGAACAAATCAATGCTGATAAATCCGTTGTCAAGCAAATTTTTTCCATTTTTCTGCGGAATGCATAATCATACCTTCAATCCGATCTGACCAAAACATATTGAAGCGATGAACCACGTGACTTAAAAAGCAAAATTGTCAATTAGCGACGATATTTTCGGATAATGCGAAGATAATTGTTCACACTGTTTCGGAATTGATTCTCGAGAGTATAAGTTATATATCCTTGTCGGCTATTACCATGTTGTATTTGCAACAATTTATCAAACTCTATGATGACAGGTTGCACCACAGCACGAAAAACGGCATCTTTCCCGCTGAAATAATTATAAATATTGCCCAATCCCACCTGCGAAAAAGCAGCAATCCAGCGCATGGACACTTTCATGAAATCTTTTTCACAAAAAAGTTCCGAAGCCGATTTCACAATCCTGACACTGATATGTTTTTTCGCAACTTGCATAGTCTTATTATTTCATGAAAAATCGAATGTCTTTATAATATACATAAATACATATTCCCAATAAATGCAACTAAGAATTTGCAAAATCATCAAATACTTATAGACTCAACTCATTCCGGGACATAAATTATTTCACCATTCTCCAACTCATAAGCAATGCCAACTTTTCTGCCACGTTTACCGTTTTTCACATCTTGATTTTCTGAAGGTGTATAACGAATTATTTTCTCTCCCTCTTTGGTGATAATCTCCATATTTTCCTTACCCGGATTTTTCACCATGGTAAAATCCTCTTTACTAAACATTTCAGTCATATTATAACGGCTCACCAAAGCCACCATGAGAGCAAGGGCAAAAACCATGGCAACATCGAACAAGTTACCCACTACACTCATAGGGTCGTTGTCTTCGTCTTTATTCAAAAGTCTTCGTCTCATTTTATAATTACTTTTCATTCAACAATTCCGACACGAATTCAAGATTTGCCATGTCTTTAAAATACCATCGTTGTTTAACCTGTTGTGTGATAAAGCCAACAGCTGCGGCAAACAGTCCTACGACGGTAGTAGCGAATGCCACCTGCATGTTATAAGCCATAGAAGCTATATCGCCTGTTGACAGTCCCACCAAAGCAGGTCCCATAGGTATCAGAGTACCCATGAGGCCGAGCATAGGACCCATCTTACAAAGGATCTTTGAAGATGAAAGGTCCTTGTCAATTTCCACTTCGAAATCAGCAAGAAGACGTTGACGCATGGCTGCATTGTCTTTAGCCTCCAACAGTCGATTCAGATAAGTCACCACAATAGAAGGGTTCTTTTTAGGCAGCCGTTCAGCAAGAGTCAACACCGTATCACTGTCGAGGGTGTCCAATTCTTTACTTATAAGCGAGGCAGTACGACGTATAGAAAGATACTGTCCGAAAAAATTGCCAATCAGCAGCAATGAACGTACGAAGAAAAAGATAAGCAACACTATGACAGGAACCAGAAGACCCGTCGAAATCCAATAAAGAATGTCTGAAATGTAATTCATTTTATTATTTGGTTTTTTATTATTTTTTTCAATTTTAATTTGTATGTCACAATACCGCATACAAGACCGGCTGCGACTAACAACAAAACAGTTCCCAATGCCAACCAGTCCACCTCGGTATTACCGGCGACTGCCGTCCTGCCATTTACAGTAGCCACTATACTCAATATCGCCATCAAGGCATTGGACAGGAACAGCAATTCAAGGCGTATCTCTTTTTCCGGAAGAAGTCGTTTCAATAACCATGTCGATAGTGGTACAACAACAAGAACCAAAGCAGCAAGACACCATGCCACCAAGGGGAATGACACTCCGGGAAAGGCAAAAACAGCAGCCACCAATACACTGAACAACACCGGGAATATCAATATTCCGGGAAACCATCGCAAAACACGGTATATCTGTATGATATAATGTTTTACTTTACCGGAAGAATGAATATGAGCAGCCAAAATACAAAATGTCATCTGTACAAGCACTTCCAAAGTAAGTATCACTGAGATATCAAGCATCAGAGTCGTGTCGGCAAGCCAATCCGAAATTCTGCTTTTCGACTGTTCTATGGCATATTGCCACATCAACCCTACAAACAAGGCACATATAACTGAGGACAATGCCACAAAAGAGACTTTGCGATAAGTCTGCTTCAAGATATAATTGAAGCAGACCATAATCATCATTACAAGAACCACAGTCTCCATTATTCCTCCATTTTCTTACGGCGACGACGAACCACTATGACAAATACAACGACAGCAACGACAATGAGTATTATCACTACGGTATTACTGACAAGAGTTGTCATATTGTCATTGTTGGACAAGTCTTGCCGTTTCAGCACTGTACCTTTGTCACTGTTGAGCGATGCCTCGCGTATCTCACGTATATTCTGTTCGTATCGACGAGCAGTTTCCACAGAAGTCTTGGAAGCAATAAAATCGCGCAACTTCGCATTATCGCAGACAAAGCCGGAGCAAGAAGACTTGTATTTATCAATAAGTTCGGTATGCAGTTCAGCTATAGCCTCCAACTGTTCCGGCGAAGCCTTCCACATACCTTTGCGAGCCGTTTCCATCATCACGGCAGTCATCTCTTCTAAGGCAGCGGGATTCTTCTGTTCAAAATAACCTTTAACGCCAATGTCGAACTTATCCTGAACATAGATATCATATACCTCGTCCCACATCTCATCGTCAATCACTTCCGGTTTCATCACATTCCACGCGTACGTATTTTGTATTATCTCGGCAAAACCGGCAGCCGAACCGGCATCACCTTTCATCTTTTCCTTTATATAGTTAGGATTGAATATTGTGGTTCGGCTCTCAACACCTATTGCCTCTTTAAGTTCCTGCATACGCATATTGTTACGGTTACGATAGTCGCTCATATAGGCATCCGGGTCTTTGCCTGTCACCTCACGTACGGCGAGGTTCATTCCACCCATAAACTCATATACATGGTCGAGGCTCAAGGCGCCCCAGGTGTTACTCTGACGCGGTTGTATTACGGCATCCGTATTCATCAATGCAGCCTCGAGAGCGTACTGTTGCACCTGTTCCCAGTCTTTCTCACTGCCGTAATATGCACCCATGTTATTCAAATACACGTCTGCTATCTCCGAAGCACTCTCCCAACGGTCTCCACTCTGCACCATCCCGGTGATTCCCGTACCATAGTTTCCATTAACCCCGCCGAAAACACGATAAGCAGATACTTCGCGTGCGACCTTAGGCGACAGACCTTTTTCTATCAATGAATGTTCTGCATCCACCACACTCTCAGCGACATAATTACGATATCTGTCATTTCTCGCTGCAGCAGCCATCTCTACAGCACGTGATATCAGGAAGAGACGCGAAGCCGCAATGTCGCGCAGCTGTCCGCTGGTCTGCACCACCACGTCGATACGCGGACGTCCCAACTGTTCGGAAGGGATAAGACGTATGTCGTTGACTCTGCCAAAGACATCGCGGACAGGCTCAACGCCCAACATATAAAGCACCTGTGCCACAGTGGCGCCCTCCGTCTCCACAAACTCACCACTCCATAACGTATAACTCACCTTACGCGGTACAGAGTCGTTATGACGCTCACGATACATTTTTATAGTATTTTCAGCCAACTCTTTACCTCTCTCCCATGCCATCTCACTCGGCGTCGCCTCAGCATTCACAGCATAGAGATTACGTCCTGTAGGTATTGTATTGGGATTAGCTATAGGGTCTCCTCCGGGAGAAGGAGCAGTATAACCTCCGTTCATAGCGTTGATGAGGGAAGACAACTCGACTTCCGGACTGTTCTCCAACGCCATTTTATAATTGCCCACATTACGTATGGTACGTTCTATCTCCATCACCACGCGAGCAAACTCTTTTTCTTCTTTAGTATAGTCATTTGCAGCACCCATCAAAACCGACATGGCTTTTGAAGGCATGGCGGCTGACTCATCATCAACCGACTCTTCATATTCTTTTTTAGTATTTTCCGGACGAGAGCCTATCTTTGGGATCCAGGAAGGATGTTTTGCTCCACCGCTATTCGACTTAGACACTCCGGCAGGATGTTGCATAGTACCGGCAGACGACATCATGGCCATCATCCTCGACATCATATCCTGCGGCATCGACAAAGAACGTTCTATTGTACGTGCTTTTTCCAACTCTTCTACAGTAATACCTGCTGCCGTACATATAACATCATCTGAAGGCAGTACAGTACCATTCAACAAGCTCGCGACCATGTCGTTGGCAGGAGACAGATAACGGCGGGAAAACAATGACTTATGTTTCTCCGTATCTTCCGTCGCCTTGCCACGCAACTTATCCAATGCCAGAATAGAATATGCAATAGGCTCTGCCGACATTGCAAATACGCTGCTGCGGATACGTTCTTCCGTATATGGCTTGCCCATGGTATAAAGCTCACCCGTCACCTTCTCGTTGGCGAGTTCTTCAGCGAAAGTCTCAATACGGGCAATTTCTTTCTCGGAATAAGGTACAGATAAGACGCTGTCGAGACGCAACTCACGATGTATGCCCAACTCCACAGTCAGACGTTTCACTTTCAAGGCAGCATCTTGAGTATTTGGCTTTCCCTCTGCATACAGCAAGTCGTTATAATCTTGTATGGCGACATTAAGATCGTGGTAAATGGTACGCACGTCACTCTCCATGAAGGGAGGTGTCAGATAAGACTGCAACGTGGCATAGGAGCGGCGTTTAGCTATGATACCTTCGCCCACATTGCCAATAGAATAAACATACAGATGCGGCAAAGGACCCACGAGGACATCCGCCCAGTCGTTATCACTCAAAGCAACTTGTTTTTTAGGAGTGAACTCCAGACTGCCATGGGTACCGAAATGAATCATCACATCAGCGCCGAATCCATATCGAGCCCACAGATACGATGCTATATAAGCATGAGGCGGAGCAGCGTCGGTGCCATGTACTATGGCGAAGTCGTCATCGCCCGCGCCGGCAGCCAGCTGAGGCAGCAGCACCACATTGCCAAGTTCGACACGCGGCAGAGCCAAACGTCCGTCATCGGCAGATAAATAGCTGCCGGGGAACTCATCATCTACAGCTACCACATCCGACATCATGGCAGGACGTAACGCCTTTGACGTCCATTCGGCATAATCATCGGCGGTGATGAGTTCCGGATTGCCGGTCCTCAGGAAGTCATCCTTTGCCCCTAAGGCATACGCGTTGAAGACAGCACCCTGCCTCAGTATAAGCTCTTCCAATCCCGCGGGCGATGACGGCAACCCTTCAACATCATAACCTTCATCCCTCATTCTTGTCAGAAGATTATAAAGAGAAGGAACAACCTCCATGCCGGCTGCTGTAAGCGCATTCTGACCGGGGCCCTTATAATAGTAAATGGCAACACGTTTCTCACTGTTAGGCTTATTTTTCAATGCAATATGATTATTCACCATCTGAACGAAAGACTCCAACCGTTCCGGAATGGCAGATGCATACTGTAATCCTTCTTCATCAAGATAATGACCGAAAAGAGCATAAGGACGTATGGCACCGTCTATCTCCGGCATCACTATGCTTTGAGACATGAACCCTCCGCTCATGCCCATCTTGTCCGCTTCCCATTCATCGACCAACTGATTGACATTGAGAGGAGCAAAGAGCGGAATATTCTGTCTCTTAAGATAATCCACCATATAATCACCCATACGACCGTGCGCCATGTTGATGACAGCAGCAGGAGATATGGAGTCTATCTGACGATTCTGCAACAAAGTCTGCATATTACGTACCGGATATACCACATTACCGGTCTCTTCCAAACGTCTTATCAAGTCTTGAGGCTCCCCCATCTGACCTGTGATAATGATTCGTGGAGCATCCTTTTTCAAAAGATTATGTTTCAGGAGAAATGCATCATATTCCGCCACGCTTTCAAAATCTGTCTCTTCATCATCAGGATTTTCCGGGTCAGCATGGTAAAACTGTTTCAACTCACGCATTATCGGAGCATCGGGATTCTCGCTGTCGAAAGTCTTGCCATCAACCGAGCGTCGTATATAAGTCAACATGTTACGATAATTGCGACGTCCGCCTCCATTGAGGTATGCAGTAATTGTAGCTACTGTCGCAGAATCCGCCGAGATAATCTCATTGGCAGGATTAGTAGCCATGGTCGTTATCACTGCAAGTCCTTTGTTCGCCGCATCTTGTATCACGGAACGCTGTTCCTCCGTGATACGAAGACCCATGCCATTTATCAATATCATATCGTATCTGTTTATATGTTCAAGTTCGTCAACATCCAACGATAATATTTTAATACGGTCATTATCATTGGCTCTTGCAATCTGACCAAGTGTTATGACTTGATAATTAATAAATGCAACACGTGTGGTGGAAAACCATATCTTCCAAATCACAAAGCCCAAAACCAGAACCAGCAGTACTGCACCTGCCCAAAATATTCCTTTACGTTTCATATATTATTGTTTTCCTGTTTTTTCCTACATAACTGTTCTACATCCATTGACAATCCCATCAAAAAAGTCGTACCTGTGGTAGTCGGAGAATTGCTGTAATAATAATCAGGACGATAGTTGAAAATATTATCTATCGCCAAAGAAATAGCGATACCATTCAGCAGTTGCTGAGTGACACTCAACTTCCAAATAGTATAACCGGGATATGTCTGTTCCACTGTCTCCTCATAAGAAGTCATCTCAGTATAAACATCTGTCGTCAATCTTGAAAGATAACGACCTGAGAGTGCCACACTCAGAGCATAGTTTTTCCATGTTTTGTCGTATGCCAGACGAGCAGTGGCAGCATGGGGACGTGTAGATGACAGCAGAGGCTCTCCTTTTTTTATATGCTCATAAGTATAAGCATACGACAAACGCCATGACAGACCGAAAGGATATCGTCCCGTCGCATTGGCTTCAACTCCTGTCACATGAAGTCTCGACATATTGGTATATACCTGTCCTGCAAGCGCCATATTCCAAACCGTGGTAATACGGTCATCTACAAGGTTGTAAAATCCTGTAACGGTAAAACTATGTCTTCCTTTCATATACTCACCGGAAAGCGAGAAGTTGTGACTTGTCTCGGCTTTCAAGTCCGGATTGCCATATATCATAAAAATATTGCCCATGAAGAAATCCATATACATCTCTTTCAGAGTAGGAGCACGAAAGCCTCCGGCATAGGAACCACGCAGAGAAAAATTGTTCAATTTATACATCAGTCCTATCTTAGGTGAAAGGTGTTTGAGTTTTGATACCGAATAATAATCGAAACGCAAGCCGGTAATAACATTAAACCTTTTGTGCGGATTCCAGTCGAACTGCGCGAAAGCATCGGCAGTATGCTGGACATGACTGCCGTTATCTTCGAATTGATACGACATAAGATAATCACGCATATAATCGCCCCCGACCGTGATAATGTGCTTGTCGGCAATGGAATAGTTATAAAGTGTGCGGAGTGTATGTTGTACATTGCTGTAATCACGCACATCACGGTCATTGGGTACGAGATAATCACTCTTGTCATATTGGTCAAAAGAATACGACAACTCCATATCATCATTATCGGTAATGCTGTAATTGCCTTTCAATCCTGATGAATAACTTCGATATCTTTCCTTTATGCTTTCAGAAGAATTTCTCTCACGAAAGAAATAACCTGCACGAGCCGTAAATTTCAAATCGTCCATGGCAGTGAACACCAACCGTTCCTTGATATTAAGTGTTGAATTTCCATATATAAGACTATAATCACCAACATCTTCATTGTCTGTACCTTCCGACAGATCAATAGCATCGATAGAGGTGTACTGCACATTAGTCATGGAATTGAATCTGCCTTGATTAAAACCTATAGACCCTCCATAACGTTGCTCATTATGAGACCCATAACGACCATTTACATTCACGGACCATGGTTCCTTCGAATCCTTGCTGATGATATTAACCACACCACCTATGGCATTGGACCCGTAGAGCGACGAGACAGCACCTTTGACAATCTCGATACGTTCTACATTATCCATATTAAGACGGTTGTAATCCACATTATCGAGTGTTTCACCCGCCAGACGCTCGCCATCCACTAAAAACAACACCGAGTTGCCGCCAAAACCTGACATGTTGAGCGACAGTTGCTGATTCATGGAATATGTGAACTCTATTCCCGGCAACTCGGACTGCAACAAATCTCCAATGTTTACTGCATCTACATTTTTAATGTCTATCTCAGATATTACACGTGTTACAATAGGAACATCTTTCAACAACTTGGGCGTTCGTGTCCCGGTAACAACCACCTGCTCCAACATCGTAGAATTTTCTTCCAACCGAAAATTCAACTCTGTATCATCGACATTACTTGTTTTCTTAATGACATCATAATAGCCTACAAACGATATCTTTAAAGTATATGTCTTATTATCAGGAAGCTCCAGTTCATAACGACCGTCAACGTCGCTGACAGTGCCAACAGACGTCAATTCCTTTACTGAAACAGTCGCACCCGGAAGCGGATTATCATTAATATCTTTAACTGTACCGTATATCACACGTTGAGAAAAAACTTCTGCTGAGAAAAATATGCCGAACAGTAAAACCAAAATAAATCTAATCATCATAACTCTACAGGATATAAATAGTCAACTGTCATAAAGCCTTTTACTGCAGCATCATTCATAAAATTGGAGAGACGCAATGCAGCATACGTGCCGTCAGAAAACCGAAGAACATATACCTTATTCGAAAGCGTATATATTGGAGGCATTGTAGAAGTATCCACATCGAGCCAACGCGACAGACAAGGATTGTAATAATCTTCTGCATATATTATTATTCCATCCATCATCTGCGACATGTCAACTGTTATGCGGTCTGTAGTCCATTCGTCGGCAACAAAAGACTCCTGAGGCAAAGAAGCCATATCAGGAAGCGAGTTGAAATCAACGGCAGTGCTCTCAAAAACAGCACCATTATTGGTTTTGGCATCATAACGGTGTATGGCAAAATCCCAGTTGTCAGGAGTACTGTCATATACCGATGTCGTTGTCACCTGCTTGTCATGCAAATCTATATAATGCCACTCGGTATAATCCGTAGCATCTATATAAATTGTACCGGTGCGTGTAGCATCATCGACAATAATGAACCCAAACTCGTTTTTTTCTTCCTGCGACGGCTCGTCATAAATATTTTCGAATATGCCGTTGCATGCACAGAGCGACAGCATGACTGTCACTCCGAACATGAACATCCCCATTCGTTCAAAAATTCCGGACATCATTCGATATGTTATACATTATCAATTAACCACAACAGGAGAAGTACCCGGCAACAAGGTTATGGTAAGACCTCCCATGACTGCCGGAACATTGAATACAAAAGAATAAACATCTTTTGCTGCATCAGTTATTCCTGTCATGGTAAAATCGTAATTATTCGTCACTTCTCCCATGCCCATTGCCACAATGCCATTTCCTGAGAAAGCATAGTTTTCACCATCTTTGGAAATTGTCATTGATGCCACATCGAATTTTCCCCACATAGCAGACTCGAAGACAAGAGCAACAGTACCATCACCATTAGGAGTCAAAGTAAGACTTTCATTGTCACTATATTGATTTTGAAAATAAGCACAGTCGGCATCAGTATATCCCTCGTAAGTGCCAGCCAACAGCAGATCTGCCGGAGCTTCGCCCGTTGAAAAATCAATCGTCATCCCTCCCATAACAGCCGGAACCACAAACTGCATTTGGGCATCTTCTTTCGATTTTATCACTGCCGTGAAGGAACAATCATAGGAAGATACATTACCACCCATTCCCATTTGAGTCTGCCCATTACCCGAGAGATTGCTGACGCCTCCATTTTCATCTACCTGTGCCGAAGCTACAGTAAACTCTCCCCATGAACCGGATGAAAATGCGATATTTGCCGTACCATCGGAATTTTTCGTTATAGTAACTGTCTCATTTATTGAACAATTGTTTTGAAAATAAGCACAACTTGCCAAAGAATAACCTTCATAACTGCCGGATATATCGGGGGACACCGACATCGGGTTTTCTTTTTTGCATGCCATCAAACAAAGAGCCACCAAAGGCAACATAAAAATAGATTTAATTCTCATATCAGTAAATTTTATAATTTTCGCTTGCAAAATTACCGGCACGCCTATAGCTGTACAATACCATCATATTGGTATTTCTTAACCTTTCTTTAGCCATTCTTTGGTATCTTCCCTCTTAACGAATATCATTCAGTCGTTAAACATCATTTTCTCAAATGAAACAAATATTGCCATAATATAGATACAAAATGGCATAACGACAATCATCAGAAAAAGAGACAGTGATAATCATCCTTCCCTTAACTTCAACATTTAGGATTGATTATTAGAAAAAATGGTCGCATAACAAAGTTGATCCGTCTTAAATGTTGTTTGTCAATTCTGAAATATCTGTACAATCTTTCCGCTAAAACTGCAGTTAAACAATGAAGAGAAAATTCCTGTTATCAATATTTTGCATTATGAATCAATTTTACACCTTATTTTCCATGCAACTCCACGGAATTCGTTCATTCCCGAAAAATACAAGAGATAGTCATGAAACTTATTCTGGCAAAGAATATCCAAGTAAACCATTAAGATGATTAAACGGAATCTGAAATATAACCATGTTTATGACAATATGCTAAAATTTTTAACAAACTTAATACCAAAGAAACAATTAAAAAATTTATCACCATCATGTACATGATGGTGATAATCATCAATGTAAGGGATAAAACCGACAATAACACATAAAAAACAGACCATCGTTAGGACTCAATTTTTACAAAGGATTGTCAGAAGATGATGTAAATGTACTTTATTGACAATTGCTACATATAACTTTAAAAGAGCAACGAGTGTTATTTTGGGACATTAACGGAAATAATCAACAAAACACTATTTCTCGACAATATCACGCTGAAACGTAATTTTTATTTATGCCCATCTACTTTCTTATTTGAATTGTTTATATTTAACATATTAATTTTTTCAGTAAATCTCTTCATCTGATGATAACAGCTTTTATCGGACTTATGAAACGGTCCAAAAGCGAAAGGTCATTGGTGATAATTTCTGCAGTGCCGCACATATCCGCATGATATGGTATCACCTTTTTATATTGAGTCAGCAGACTGTCGGGAAGTACCACCTCAAATATATAAGCCATGCCGACATCGGAATCCATATATGGCGACATAGACACATCCGTTAAAGTAATCTGTGCAAAACCATATTCCATGTACGGATATTCCTCAAATTTCAGATTGACCCTTTGTCCGGCTTTTACCTTGCCGGCTCCCTGTCGTGGCAAGACAATCTTTCCGATATAAGCAACATCATCAGAATCGTTTTTTACATCAATCATTATCGTAGCCTTTAAAATATCAGGATATTTTATAAAATAACTTCCTGCAAAAAGACAAACTATCACGGCAAATATCACCGTTATTCCACTTCGTATGAGCCAACGCGGAGGAGAACCGAGTATCTCCTGTACCGCCTCGCTATGAAGTTCTATTTTTTTCTTGTTATTCTCCATGTCAGATATTTTAGTTTCCCAATTCAAGTTGATTCTTCACAAGGTTGTAATATTCACCCTGTCTTTCGGTAAGTTCCTCATGAGTCCCCACCTCCGTTATTCTGCCGTGACTAAGCACTACAATCTGGTCGGCATTTTTAACGGTACTCAGTCTGTGTGCCACTATTACAACCGTTTTCCCCTTGAAAAACTGTTGCAGATTATTCATTATTACAAGTTCGTTATTGGCATCGAGGGCGTTAGTCGCTTCGTCTAAGAAGATATATTCCGGATTTTTGTATATTGCTCGAGCTATCAAAATACGTTGTCTCTGTCCTTGCGAAATGCCGTTGCCTTCCTGACCTATTTTGGTATTATAGCCCAACGGCAGGGATTCTATCATCTCCTGTATGTTTGCCATCTTGCTTGCATGCAACAGTTTCATCTCGTCTATATTATCTTCTCCAAGTGCAATATTCCTCGCTATCGTATCAGAAAATATAAAACCATCCTGCATGACTGTTCCGCAACGTTCACGCCATATACTCTGATTTACATTACGCAAATTGACATCGCCCACCGTTATTTTTCCGTTTTTTGGCGGATAGAACCCCAAAAGCATCTTTACCAATGTGGTCTTTCCGCTTCCGCTCATTCCTACAATGGCTGTAACCTTCCTTTGCGGTATGAAAAGATTCAGGTCCTTTAATACAGCATCGCCAAGCGGGTCATAGTAAAATGTGAGATTCTGTACTGACAGACTCTTGTCTTCGGGAAGTATGGTGACTTTACTATCTGAATCCTGCGTTTCATCTTCTTTGTTGTGAATTTCTCCAAGTCGTTCAAGACTTATTTTCGCATCTTGTGCCGACTGTACAAAACCTATCATCTGGCTTATGGGAGAATTGAGTTGTCCTATGATATATTGCACCGCCATCATCATTCCGAGAGTCATATCACCTTCTATCACAGCTCTCGCCGAGATAAATGATATCAAAATGTTTTTTGTCTCATTGATAAAGAAAGCACCGCTTTGTTGGTACTGACTCAAAGCCAGGCCTTTTATGCTTACCTTAAAGAGTTTTGCCTGTATGTTTTCCCATTCCCAACGTTTCTGTTTTTCACAGTTGTTCAGTTTTATCTCCTGCATCCCGGTAATCATCTGAATGAGGTTGCTTTGTTCCGACGAAGCCTGCGAGAAACGTTTGAAATCGAGGTCTCGGCGTTTCTTTAGAAATACAGTCACCCATAATACATATAATGTACTCGCTATAAAGAAGACAAGCAACAGTTTCAGGCTGTAGAATGCAAGCACGCATGTAAACACTATCAGTGATACAAACGAAAATATGGTATTGAGTGTGGCAGTTGTCAGAAATGACTCTATACGTCTGTGGTCGCCTATGCGCTGCATCAGATCGCCAATCATCTTTGTGTCGAAGAAACCTATTGGCAGTTTCATAAGTTTTATGAGGAAGTCGGATATTATCGATATGTTTATGCGCGTACTTATATGCAGCAATATCCATGAGCGTATAAACTCCACCGATGTTTGAGCTACATACAATGTGAGCTGTGCAACAAGTATCAATGTGACAAAATTCAGATTATTGTTGCCTATACCATAATCTACAATGCTTTGTGTAAGAAAAGGGAATATGAGTTGTAGAAGAGTCCCTATCAGCATGCCGAGAAACAGTTGTACTATAAGTTTCTTATACGGTTTGAGATATTGCAATATAAAAGATAATCTTGCCTTGTCAGGTCTCTCCCCTTCCGATGAATAGAAATCCGGCTGTGGTTCCAGCAGTAAAGCCATTCCTTCAGCGACATTGTCATTCTTTGTGCTTATCCAGCAGGAAAGAAATTCCTTTTCGGTATATTTAACAAGACCGTGGGCAGGGTCTGCAACATAAAACACACCTTTACGTATTTTATAAAGCACAACAAAATGACGTTGTTTCCAATGCACTATGCAAGGCAACGGCACATCGTTTTTAAGCTGTTCGGCGGTGATATGAACGCCGAGTGTCTTGAATCCTATGTTTTCGGCAGCTTCACTTATACCGAGCATACTCACACCCTCACGACTGATATGACATTTTTGTCTCAGTGTATCCAAGCGATAATGCCTGCCATAATGTTTTGCTATCATTCGCAAACAAGCAGGACCGCAGTCCATGGCATCATGTTGGGAGTAGTAGGGGAAAATATGTTTCATAAAAATATATATGTTATGTGTTTTTTCAATTAACTTAATAGTAAACATTCGTCCCAAACGGGTTCTGTATCCGAAATATATGATAATAGCACCAATCCTATTCCCGAAATGCCTTCCAATAATCCGTATTCTTTTTCAAAACCATTATCATTGCCATGCCATGTCTTGTACCCCGCAGCACCATCTTCAAATCTTGCCATCTCCAATGTTTTCTCAATCCAATATTCTGCAGCTTCTTTACATTCTGCCATTCCTGTATAATGATACATCCTTTTAAATATATGTGCAATACCTGATGTGCCATGACAAAAACAGGCATCTATTACACCATTTTCCTGTAAATTACGCCGTTTCGATGCGTGTAACATTATATCCCTTACTTCCTGTTCCCAATCCTTCCTGCCCAATGCTTGGGAAGCCTGCCATAAAGCTACGGCTATACCCAAATCCCCATAGCACCATGCCAAACGGCTTGATGACAAACTTTCCATGCTTTCAAGTGCAAAATTTGGAAATATCGAATTATACTTACCCTCCGGAAGTTTTTGTGCCAGAATATAATTTACCGCTCCTTCTATCATATATTTTGTTTTATCCAGTTCCACTCCTGTCTTGTATATCTTGCTGAGCATTGCAACTACACTCGACATTCCGTGAGATAAACTGATGCTGTATGCTTTTGTTTTCTTTTCGAAATTAGTTAATGTGAGCCATTTTACTCCTTCTGGGTCTTTTTCGGAAAGATTATATAACCATTTTACCAACTCCTCTATGCCTTTCCGATATCCTATCTCTACAAAGTACAACCCTATACCCATTCCTCCATGTAGAAAATCTATATTGTCATGTTTAAAGTAATAGACCATTTCTTTATAAAGATATTCATTGAGAACCAGTTGCTCTTCTTCATTATAACTCTCTATTTCGATGAGATTATTGTTTTTTATATGTTGAACCAACCATTCGAATTTGGAAAGAGATGGGGCAATGGAATACAGTGTATTGTAAACGTATGCAACTCTTTCAAATAAAGAAAACGCTGTATTATAGATTAGTTTATTACTTTTATACTTGTTATAATACAAAAGAAACAAGGTTGTGCCGGAATTATCGCCAAGAAAATTTTTTGTTTTGGTGTTTATGAAATTTTCACTGCAAAAGGTATTTGCTATCTGTACCAGTTTTTTATCTGTTTCCGTTTTGTTCATGATTTTTATGACTTGGATTATATCACAAATCTAAAGTTGTATCCTGTCTATATACGAAATCCATTTATTACTTGAGTCCATGCTCCTTTTCAAAACATAAACTGCTCCTTTATATACTATCACCCTTTGACTCATCCATTGATTTACTGATGTTTTGGGATATGTCTTTCCGGTCTTTACATCAATTTCGTTGAGTGTCTCTCCGAAAACAGTGTAGAATTTATTGAAAACTCTGTCCTGATATATCGTATATCTCCAGAAATCCTCATCTTTCGGATATGTTATATCGCAACTGTTCAACAGATTCAAATCCTCGTCATACATTTCTATCACAGACTTTACATGATTGAAATATATTAAAGTATCCTCGTAAAATCCCAAATATGACGACTTGGGATGAAGCCATGCAGTCTTCAGAAAAACACCCCAGTCTTCAGGGGACGGACCACTATAGGCTGCGCCGACAAATTCTATAAATTCTTTATGAAAATTATATTCGTATGCATAGTTCTTATGTGATTTGGTATCAATATTACGGAAGACGGTTTCGGCTTTTCGGTCGTTTAAATTCACTCTATAATAAATTTCATTGTATCCTGTTTTATCTATCTTTTTTGTGTAAATCCAATTGTCGGTGACAAACAGACAGTTTCCCATCACGTTGATGAATTTGTTCCTTTCCGTCGGGAATGCCACCGTATATTCGTTACCTTTTTCAACTATCTGATATACACTGTCGGCTGTTATTATGTGACAGTTGTTCATGCAGTCCTTGAACATCATTTCAACCGAGGTATTCAATTTGATGTCTATGGTATCCAATGCGTTGAACATCATGTCCGTAAGCAAGATGCGATAATCTTTTAAAGAGCCGTTTCTGCGTTGAAGAATGTAGAATCTGTCGTTTGTTATTTCAAAATCCGTCATTACATACTTTTCTTCTCTGTATCGGATTACCTTTTCTCCTGATATTCCGACTTCAGAAAGCATGTAATAAACCGGACGCATCTCAAAACTGATGTTGACAGAATCCTTTTTGAGTTCTTTATGACGAACCATGATTGTCGTATCCTGATAGCCGATGCATGAATACAGAAGTTCTATATCTTTATCCGATTTTATTGAAAACGAATAATTACCTTTGACATCGCTGCTCGTGCCGTATTGTGTGTTCAACACCCGAATGTTGGCATTCTCCACTCCTACATTTCCGTAAATTGTCGTACGGTTCTGGGCAAATATTGAAATTGTTGAAAACAAAATCATTAAAGAGATTAATAATACTATTCTTTTCATAGGATGATTTTTTTAATAATGGCAGGATTACATTATACGCATCCTGTCATTTGAGTTTTACATGTTTCTATCTCATCACAGATTGATGGACAACCGGGGCTTCCGTAGAATCCACCATGTCGCCGGAGCAGTTTCTCCCCAAATACTGTTTTGTTCATTATTTTGTAAACGAGATACCATAGTCTTGTTCAAACTTAATTTTACTTTCTTGTCCATTTCTATAGCTATTATAATTGTTATTATTATCATTTTACAAAATAAACTTACATCTCTTGGTGTTCCGTTTTTTATTATCTTCACAACGACAAAAATAAAAAACAGTTTTGGTTTTCATTGTGTTGCCAGTTTTGTTTCACTTCTTATTATTTGTCGTCGTCTCCACAAACGGCGACACACTTTTTATTGCGGAGACTTTACAGAATGTATTTCAGAATAGTTTTCATGTGCGATTCGGGATTTGTTTGTCTTTGCAATTTTAGAAAAATTTTTACATCATGTCAAGAAAATAAGATAATAAAAAACTTATCAACCATTCCACATTTAATTCTATTCGTATATCATATTGTTTTCACCTACTTTAAATACTAAAAATCACATTAAACATTGTTAAAATTTCATATTACAAACGTCATTACAAACTTTTTTACCTTGTTTTACAACATAAAATATTGATTATAAATAATATAATAATTTTGCTTTACAAACTTTTTTCTAAATTTTACAAACTTTTGTTGTCTGTATAAAGCAATTTTTTTCATAAATCCGACTGTATCTAAGTATAAATTCCATATTGTAAACTTTTTAATATGCAGATTTGTTACTTTCTTAAATTGTAAAAATCGTTATAGGACTTGCCATATTTCACACAAAATATTTCTGTCATATAAAAAACGACATGTAATGATTTTTTCGTCACATCATAAAAAATAATCGAAACATCATCATTATTAATAGCAATCATTCCCATAATTTTATTATTTTTGCAGACCATAAAAACGAATCTTATGTTGAGTGAACAGGAACAGGTAAGAAGAAACTCTTTGGCAGAGTTATATAAATTAGGAATAAATCCTTATCCACAGGCAGCTTATGAAGTCAATGTAACCACTAAAGAAATAGCGGATCAATTTGACGACAACGATCTCACAAGATTTGAAAAAATCAGCATAGCAGGTCGATTGATGAGCCGTCGTATCATGGGTTCAGCTTCTTTTGGCGAGTTGCAGGACGCACACGGACGCATACAGTTGTATATCAACCGTGACGAGATATGTCCGGGAGAAGACAAGACAATGTATAACATAGTCTTCAAAAAACTTTTGGACATAGGAGATTTCATAGGTGTAAAAGGGTTCGTTTTCCGCACCAAGATGGGGGAGATTTCCATCCATGTAAAAGAGATGACAGTATTATGCAAGTCATTGAGACCTCTTCCTATCGTCAAGGAGAAAGACGGAGTGACATACGATGCTTTCAGCGATCCGGAGTTAAGATACAGGATGAGATATGTTGACCTTGTCGTCAACAAAAACATCAAAAACATTTTCATAACAAGGACGAAGATTATCAACAGCATACGTAACTTTTTCAATGAGAACGGATATCTCGAGGTAGAGACGCCGGTGTTACAGCCCATACCGGGCGGAGCCGCTGCACGTCCTTTCATTACACACCACAACACTCTTGACATACCGTTATATCTTCGCATCGCCAACGAACTATACCTGAAACGTCTCATAGTGGGAGGTTTCGACGGCGTCTATGAGTTCTCGCGCAACTTCCGCAATGAGGGCATGGACCGTACTCACAACCCCGAATTCACTGCTCTTGAGATTTACGTGGCATACAAGGATTATCTATGGATGATGGATTTTACCGAAGCCATGATAGAAAGATGTGTCACCGAGGTATTAGGCACTCATACCATCACCGTAGGCGACAAGGAGATTAGCTTTAAACGTCCCTTCAAACGCATCACCATGACAGATGCCATCAAAGAAAATACCGGCATAGACATCAACGGAATGGATGAGATACAATTACGGGAAGTATGTAAGAAACTCGATGTTGAAGTCAACGACGCCATGGGCAAAGGCAAGCTGATAGACGAGATTTTCGGCGCCAAATGTGAAGGCAACTATATACAACCTACTTTCATCACCGACTATCCTGTCGAGATGTCTCCTTTATGCAAACGTCACCGCGACAATCCGGAACTTACAGAACGTTTTGAACTGATGGTCAACGGCAAAGAACTTGCCAATGCTTATACTGAACTCAACGACCCTATAGACCAGCGAGCCAGGTTCGAGGAACAGATGCATCTATCGGAACGAGGCGACGACGAAGCGATGTTTATTGACCAAGACTTCCTGAGGGCTTTGGAATACGGCATGCCTCCTACATCGGGCTTGGGCATAGGCATAGACAGATTCGTGATGTTGTTAACTGAACAACAGTCCATACAGGAAGTATTGCTATTCCCGCAAATGCGTCCTGAGAAAATCAAAAAAACAGCATCCAAAGAAGACTTCATGGCCGCAGGTGTGCCTGAAATATGGGCTGAGGTATTGATAAAGAACGGTTATACCTCTGTAGAGATGATGAAAGAAGAGAAACCATCAGCATTGAGAGAGAAACTTAACGGTATCAGAAAGAAAAACAAAATGGATGTGCCGGCACTTCAGCTTGAAGAAGTGACAGCATGGCAGTCATAAAAATATTTTTAATTTAAAAAGATGAGAAAGATTTCATTAACCGCTTTATTATGTATGTTGGTATTTTCACTGACAGCACAAGTCATTGAGAAGACCTATACATTCAATGAGCCTGTCATTGAGAAAGTTAATGGTTACGATGTAGTAACATTTGACCAAACCGGGCAAACCGGAGAAGTAGGGAAACCGTCATTGCCGTGGAAAACAGTATCATTGTTATTACCACAAAACAGTGCAGCACAAGACGTGGAGATAATTTTTTCCGACTTCACAGAGTTGGAAGGAGAATACATCTTGTTGCCGCAGCAGGAAGTACGTCCTGTATCATCGCAAGAGCCTTTTGTCTTTGCGAAAGATGAGGCAGCATACAGAATGACAACAGAATACCCTGACAATGCAAAAGGCGATTTAAGCACACAGTATCTCAATGGTTGTTCTTTTGCCTTTGCCGGCTTCACACCGGTGAGATACATAGCTGCATCAGGCAAAGTGTCATACGCCAAGAAAGTTACTGTAAGAGTATCTATCACGGCTGCCAAGGATGACAAAAGTTCCATGTTATGGCTCACTCCGGAAGTACGCGCCAGAGTATCGCGACTTGCCGACAACCCCGAAGCAATAGAATCATACAATACGAGAGCCAAGACAGCCAACGGTTATGAGTTGCTTGTCATAACACCACAGGAATGGGTGTCGCATTTCGATGAATACAAGGAGTTTTACAATGCACGCGGTCTGAGGACGAGAGTGACGGCATTGGAAGACATACTGTCAACAAGCACAGGACGTGACGACCCGGAGAAGATGCGTGAATATATCAAGGCAGAATACGAAAACAACGGCATCCTGATGGTATTGCTCGGAGGCGACTCCAAACTTGTCCCCTACCGCGGATTGTATTGTTATGTATCCGAAGGTTATGTCGATGAAAACATACCGGCAGATATGTATTTCGTTTGTCTTGACGGCACATGGAACGACAATGACAACAACCTGTGGGGAGAAATCGATGAAGCAGATCTCTTGCCGGAGTTGGCAATCGCACGTATGCCTTTCAATGATGAGACACAATTCAACAACATGATGCACAAAACTTTAGAATATCAATCCAACCCGGTATTAGGAGAATTTCGCACTGTGGTAATGGGTGCAGAATGGCTCGACGATACATTTTGCGGCAGTAACGACCTTGAGGCTTTGATAGGAAGTTGCGACGACCATGGATATTTTACTGTTGGCATCCCGGAAGATTATGATTTTCAACGTGTTTATGCCGATGAGAACAACTGGAGCGGTAAAAATTTCAGGGACAGAATAAATGCTGTCGGCGGACAATATACCCATCACGTAGGTCATGCCAACACCGACTATGTGGCAGGCTGGTATGTCAGCAGTACCGACGACAACTCCTTTGCCAAACTCAACGGTGTGGATCATAACTATAATTTCTTCCACTCACACGGCTGTATATGCGGAGACTTCACCAGCACTTGCATGTTGGAACGTCTCGTAAACATATCGACAGGTTATGTTGCCGCAACGGGTAACTCGCGTTACGGTTGGTATATGGCTTTCGGAGACGGCCCTGCCCGACATCTTCACCGTGAATTTGTAGATTCTTATTACAACGACAGACTTCCTTATATCGGAACAGCTTTCGTTGAAATGAAAATCATGACAGCGCCATACGTATCTTCCGGTTGGGGCGATAATGGTGCTTTAAGATGGAATATTTATGCTATCAACATATTAGGAGATGTGGCTGTATGTCCTTGGTTAGACGAGCCTTTCACACCGGAAGTGTATTATCCGACAGCCATACTTGTTGGCTCTACAGAGGCATCAGTAAAAATAAACTGTAACAGCGACAATATGAACAACTTCCGTTGCAGCCTCATGCGCGGTGATGAACTCGTAGCTTTCGGCATCACAGACGAAAACGGCAATGCTGCTTTAGATTTCTTCTCGCCACTCGAAGGAACTGAACCTCTCAGCCTCATTGTGACAGGTCCAAATGCTTATCCTCAGACCTTCGAAGTAAATACACTGCAGGAAGGCATTGCCTATGTTTATGCTTCGGATATTGTCTTAAATGACGACAACGCCATACCGGAATATGGTGAGACAATAAACTTGAACATCAATTTCTACAATGCCGGCACTATTAATGCCGACAACACCAGTGTGACGTTGTCAACAGACTGCGAATATGTCACTATTACCAATGACAATGCAGAAATTGGCAATATTGATGCAGAATCATCAGTAGAAATGAACGATGCCTTTACTTTAGTCATTGCCGACAACGTACCGGACAACACTTATGCCGATTTCACAATAACATGCTCTTCAGGCAACAACAGATGGACACAACATTTCAACATGAGATTGTATGCTCCTGTACTTAAAATCAGTGAGGCGACATACGCAGAACAGCAAGGCGACATGAACGGTTATTTGGACCCTTCCGAAGTAGTAAGAATATCCGTCTCAGGTAAAAATACCAGCAAGAGCGCAGCATCTGACGTCATTTTGAGAGCATCTTGCGATAGTGAATGGATATCATTCGAAACCAATGACATACAGATTGGGACACTTGAAGAAAATGATACTTTTAATGAATATTTAGACTTCATCATCGACAACAACGCCCCTAATGGAGAAATTTTAAACATAGACATCGAAGTTATTGCCGGAGAATATTCTGTTACCAAAGCAATGAGATTGTCGATAGGTGCTCTGAAAGAGACTTTCGAAAGCGGAGACTTCTCATTCTTGGAATGGCAGTTCGATTATGATCTTCCATGGGTCATCAGCGACGAGGAATCTCATGATGGCAGGTACAGCGCCGCCTCCGGAGCTATCGGTGATGACGAAATATCTTCTCTTATAATTGATATACAAACAGAAGCTGCCGGTGATATCAGTTTCTTTTTCAAGACTGACACTGAGAGAAACAAAGACTTCTTAGTATTTTACATTGATGGGCAGTTGATGGATTTATGGTCAGGAGATAACGACTGGCAGAATGTATCATTCACCATAGACGCAGGACAACATATTCTTGAATGGCGTTATGACAAGAGTCCTAATGGAGCAGCCGGAAGAGACCGCTGCTGGATAGATGACGTGCTGTTCCCCGGCAGCAGCCAAATATTAAATGTGACAACAGTCACAGAATCAGAACAAACGAGAGTTTATCCCAACCCTGCCAATGACAGAATCATGATACTAGGCAATGACATTAAAGTCATTGAGATATACAACGCTTTCGGTATGCTGATGACATCACAAAACAACGGAGACAACGTTATCGATGTAAGTGACCTTACTCCGGGATTGTATCTTGTGCGTACTGCTGACAAAAACGGCAAAGTCAACATTACCAAAGTAATCAAGAGATAAAACATAAATAATCAAAATTACACACAAAGGCGATAATTATCGCCTTTGTGTGTAATTAAAAAAAAGACTACTATGCTGTTTTCCGATATTATAGGACAGGAAGATATCAAAAAGAAACTGATACAAAGTGTTAGAAAGAACAGAATTCCTCATGCACAACTGTTTTTAGGACCGGAAGGCAGCGGCACTTTAGCACTCGCATTGGCATATTCACAATATATCAACTGCAAAAACAGAACAGAACATGACAGTTGCGGCATCTGTCCTTCTTGTATTAAATACAGCAAACTGACACATCCCGACCTGCATTTCATCTTTCCTACTGCAACAAACAAAAAAATAAAAAAAGATCCCGATTCGGAATTATTTTATCCTGAATGGCGTGACTATCTGATAACCACAGGCTGTTATGCCGACCTGTCCGGTTGGTATGAAACAGTAGAGTTGGAAAATAAACAAGGACTGATCAATGTACGTGATGCTCAGAAACTGATAAACAAACTCAACATGAAACCTTATGAAGACGGTTATAAGGTTGCAATAATATGGATGCCGGAAAAATTCAACGCCCAAAGTGCAAACACATTATTGAAAATCATAGAAGAACCGCCGGAAAAGACTTTGTTTATCCTCGTAGCTGAAGACGACAGCCAGATATTGACGACAATACTGTCACGTACAGTAATAATTAAATGCCATAAATTGAAGACCGACGAGATACGACAGTCTCTTATCAGACAATATCACTGTACGGAAGATGCTGCTCGCAACGCTGCCATATTGTCGGAAGGGAACTACAATCTCGCATGCAAATATCTAAAAAATGAAGACAATGAGAAGTTCTTGTTTCAAACTTTCCAAAAATGGATGCGTTACTGTTTCAAAGAAGCCATATCGCTTCTCATCGATTTCATCACCATTGACATAAAACCACTGGGACGCGAAAAACAAAAGGAAATCCTTGAATATGGACTTAAAGTAATTCATAACACCTTGCTTTTCAACAACAATTTGGGTGATTGCGTCATGTTGCCCGAAGAAGAGAAAAACTTCGTCAAGAATTTCTCTCCTTTTATTAATATGAACAACGCACAACCTATTGCTGCACTTATGGAAGAAAGCATAGAACAGATAGAACGCAATGCCAACGCCTCTATTGTATTTTTAGACGACAGTATCAAAATAATACAACTGTTAAAGATAAAACGATGAAAGCTTTTACCAAGATATCGCTCGCGATGGCAAGTGGACTGATGATGGCAACCGCATGGCCGACAAGAGGTTTTACTCCATTGATTTTCATAGCTTTCATCCCATTACTCTATCTTCAGGATATTTCAGGAGACCCGGACAACAAAAAAAAAGGCAACATTTTTCTACTATCGTTTCTTGCCTTTTTTATATGGAACACTCTGACTACATATTGGGTATGGAACAGCACTGCTGCCGGTGCAATAGCCATGTTGATACTGAACAGCACTTTTATGGCAACAGTATTTTGGGCTTATCACTTTGTCAAGAAAAAACTTTATGGAAACAAAAAAGGATACTTCATGTTACCCGTATTCTTCGTTGCCTTCGAATATCTTCATTTAAACTGGCAGTTGAACTGGCCATGGCTCAACATCAGCAATGTCTTCTCGCATCAACATACGTGGATACAATGGTACGAATACACCGGTTCGGCAGGAGGCACTATTTGGGTATTGGCTTCCAACATTATCATCTACAAATTATTTAAAGCTGCTTTTATAGATAAGACAGACAAAAAAAGTATTATAAAAAAAGGGATGGCTGCAATCTTAGTAATTGCCATTCCCATTATCACAAGTCTGATAATTTACAATAATTATAAAGAAGAAGGAGAGGATATTGAAGTCGTTGTCATACAACCTAACATAGACCCATATACCGAAGAGTTTACCTTATCGCCATTACAGATTATGGAACGCAACATACCATTGGCAGACAGCATCGTCACAGAAAAGACGTTATTTGTGTTGAGTCCTGAATCTGCAATACAGGAAGCTCTTTGGATTCACGCTCCAGGCAACAGCATATCTGTTAAAAAACTCAAAGCATTCGACGAAAGACATCCTGAATGTGCCTACATCATAGGAGCGAGCACTTTCTCCATAGTACCTGCCGGCATGGAGGATGATTTCGCTGCAAGAGCAGTTTATCTGAATCAGAAGGAAAAGAGTTATATTTACGCTCACAACACCGCCCTTATGGTCACAAAGGACACCATAGACCATTATCACAAATCCAAGTTGACACCCGGTGTGGAACAGATGCCGTCGTGGTGGTTCTTACGTCCATTGGAAAGACTTGCCATAGACCTCGGAGGCACCTCCGGAACATTGAAAGGGGAAGATAATGCTCATGTATTTGAACATAACGGCATTAAAGCAGCAGCATTAATATGTTATGAGTCGGCTTTCGGCAACTATGTCATTGATTTTGTAAGAGAAGGCGCCGACATACTGTTTGTCATCACCAACGATGGCTGGTGGGGCAACACTCCGGGACACAGACAACATTTAGAATTGTCGAAACTGAGAGCCATAGAGACTCGCCGCAGCATTGCACGTTCCGCCAATACAGGTATCTCGGCTTATATCAACCAAAGAGGTGACATAATAGAGAAAACACAATACGAAGAACCTGCCGCCTTACGTAACACTTTGAAATCTAATGACAAACAGACTTTCTACGTAAGATATGGAAATTATCTTTATACTGCATCGGTATTTATTACAATAATAATGCTGTCCGTATGCCTTGTTTTTATCGTAACACGCAAAAAATGACAAAATTAAGTTTAGCACCGTTTCAAGGTATCACGGACAGTGTTTTTCGTAATGTCTTTGCAGAACATTTCAATGGCATAGACAAATATTATACCCCTTTCTTCACTGCTATTCAAAAAGACAACAGCAAAAATCTGAGAGGTGAAGAAATTGACCCTCAGCATAACGACATCAGCATTCTGACACCCCAGATTCTAAGCAATGACGCCAAAGAGACAATTCGATTCGCAGCACATTGCAAGTCATTGGGATATAAAGAGATAAATCTCAATATGGGATGTCCTTTTCCACGTGTTGCCAACAAGGGACGCGGCTGCGGCATGATGACTGAACCGGACAAGACCATAGCCATGCTAAAAGACATAATCAACAATATAGATATTGACTTCAGCATCAAATGTCGTCTCGGATATAAAAACAACGATGAAATCGACAACTTCATCGAGACTTTCAACATCTTGCCATTTAGCGAGATTATTCTGCATCCGCGTACCGGAAAACAACTATACGGCGGCACTGCCGACATCAACAGTTTCGCAAGAGTAGCTTCAATGATTGGGAAACCTCTAATATACAACGGTGATATCTTCAGTATTGAATATTATAAAAATTTACGAGAACGCCTCCCTGATACTGAATCATTTATGTTGGGTCGTGGTATTCTTGTCAACCCTTTTCTTGCAGAGGATATCAGCGGCAAAACAAAAAACGAAAAAAACAGAAACACAAGGTTGCATAGTTTTATGATATCTTTATATTTGGAAAGAATGAAACACAGTGGAGGCAGTCCCAAAGTGATTGGCAGAATGAAAGAGTTATGGTCATATTTGATGTACAGTTTTGAGGAACCACAGACAGTATGGCGCAAGATAAAGAAAGTCACCCATACTGAAGAATATGAAGATGCAGTAGAAGAAGTTTTCAATAATAACAAATTGATTTTGTGAAATTTAATGAAAAGCAGCACTTTAAAAAACAAAATATGACTATAATAGAGCCGCAACACATTGATGAATTATATGTTAAAAAATACCTATCTTTGCAAAAAATTCATATTACATAACGAATATTCAATGACATCATGAAAAAAACAGGTTTGTTTAACACCATATTACTTGCATTCATACTTCTAATAACATTTTGTTCATGCAACAAAAAAGACACCAAAGAAGTTGTCATACTGACAGTCAACGACATGCATGCAAATTTGTTTAACTTCCCACGTTTCGCCTACATTGTTGACAGTTTGAGAAACATATATCCCGACATGTTGCTTTTCAGTGCCGGAGACAACAGGACAGGTTATGCCTACAACGATCATTATCCGGACATGCCCAATCTGCCAATGATAGAACTAATGAACAAGGTGGGTTTTGACGTCGGTTGCCTCGGTAACCATGAATTCGACGGCAACATAGAAGGATTGCGCCATTTTATCAACGACACCGACTTCCCTGTCGTTTGTGCCAACAAAGACTTCTCCAAAATAAAGAATTTAGATATCCCATCTTATATTATAATTGAAAATCAAGGACTTAAAATCGGTATTGTTGGACTTATCGAGACTACTAACAACGGATTCCCGAGTGCACATCCCAAAAATCTCATAGATATCAGTTTCAGTGATGCTCTTGAAACAATAAAAGACTATCAGTTTTTGGATACCTTATGCGATGTTTTCGTCATACTGTCGCATTGCGGTTTTGAGCATGACACTGTCATGGCTCGACAGTTTCCATATTGCGACCTCATCGTTGGAGGTCATTCCCATGACCTTGTGAAACCTGCAACATATAACAATGTTATGATAACACAATCTGCCTACAAATTGAAATACTGCACTCTGATAAAACTTACTGTCGAAGACGGCGAAGTGACATCGAAATGCGGAAAAATCATCAAAATAACGCCGTCACTCAACGAAAACGAAGAAGTTAAATCAATGGTTGAAAGATACTGTAACAACGAAGGTTTCAAAGTAGTTGTCGGAAAGACTGAAAAAGATATCAAAGGCGAACTGACATTAGGGGCATTTATGACAGATGCCCAAAGATGGATGGTAAATGCCGACATTGCATTTCAAAACTACGGCGGTATCAGAATAAACAACATACCGGAAGGCGACATTTCGATAGAACAAATACTCGACCTTGACCCTTTTGACAACGAGATAGTTACATGCGACATGACAGGCAGACAGGTTAGAGACTTCATCGTCATCTCTTCCAATGCAGACAAAGGTTGCACTTGTGTGTCAGGAATAAAATATAAAATGAAATACGACTCTGAAAGGAAACAAGATAAGTTTTATGATGCAGAGGTGTCGTTAAACAACGGCAGTCCCATACAAGACGACAAGATATATAAAGTCTCCATGAACAGTTACATGTATTCCACCATGAAATTCGGGCACAGCGGCAATGTCAAGGAAACAGGCATCCTCACCATGGAAGCTGACATTTCATATTTGAAAGACAAAAGTCCGGTAAATTATTCGGAGGAGGATAGAATAATTATCATAGAAGAATAAATATATTGAAGCATTATTATAAGTTTTCTGAGGTTTTCCGTCTATTAAAAGTGTCGAAAACGATTTTGGCTTTGGCTTTTCCGATGACAGCAGCAAGGTCGTCAAAACTGCTTTCTTTTATTGCTTTGACAGATTTAAAATGTAATAACAGTTTCTCAATCGTCTGTTTTCCAATACCTTTTATATCATCCAATTCAGATTTTATAAAACCTTTGGCAAACTTGTTTCTGTGGAATGTGATGCCAAAACGGTGTGCCTCATCTCTAAGATGCTGAATAACTTTTAAAGTCCCTGAACGTTTATCGATATAGAGAGGTATGCTGTCACCGGGATAATATATCTCTTCGAGGCGTTTGGCAATGCCGATTATCGTTATCTTACCTCTCAGACCGAGTTTCTCGAGCGAACGCAAGGCAGCAGAAAGTTGTCCCTTGCCACCATCGACGATAATCAGTTGAGGCAGAGGTTTCTTCTCATCGAGCAATCTCTTGTAACGACGGTATATGATTTCTTCCATGGAATGAAAATCATCAGGACCTTCCACGGTTTTGATATTGAAATGACGATAACCTTTTTTATTAGGTTTGGCGTTGACAAACTGCACCATAGACGCCACGGGATAATCACCTTGAAAGTTGGAATTGTCGAAACATTCGATCACCTCCGGAAGTTCATTCATACGAAGGTCTTCTTTCATTTTGTTGAGAAGCTGTGTATTGTAGCGGTCCGGGTCTGTCAATGCCCTCAATTTCTCAACATCGGCACGGTACTGTTTGACATTACGTTGCGACAACTGCAACAAATTCAATTTCTCCCCTTTTTGAGGCACCACGAGACGGAAGTCGTCATTTTCCATATCGAGAGGGACAGGCACTATTACCTCTTCAGTATTACTTTCAAAACGTTCCCTAATGGCTATAACTGAATATGACAATAATTCCTCGACAGTTTCCTCCAACTTTCTCTTTATCTCGAAAGAATGAGACTGAACCACAGCACCTTCCACAACTTTCATATAATTAACATAGAAATAGCTTTCAGCATCATCAAAGGAAAACACCTCCACATCATAAGGAGTATTGCTACATACCAACGACTTGCTATGATAATTTTTCAACATGTCGTAT
The DNA here is from genome assembly GCF_056978975.1 of Candidatus Limimorpha avicola. Lineage (NCBI taxonomy): Bacteria > Pseudomonadati > Bacteroidota > Bacteroidia > Bacteroidales > Candidatus Limimorpha > Candidatus Limimorpha avicola. The sequence goes on along the minus strand of NZ_DBMCYK010000001.1, from coordinate 58,679 downwards.
TTATCTTTAAATATCTGGGCCTTTTCAAATTCCATTAACGAAGCATGATACATCATCTGATTTTTCAAATCTTTCAACACGCAGCTCACATTACCCCTTAAGATATTTTTAATATTGATTATCATAGCATTATAATCCTCTTCGCATATACTGCCATTACAAGGAGCGAGGCAATTGCCTATATGGTATTCCAAACAAGGCCTGAAACTGCCGTTTCTTATCTTTTCCTCTGTAAGTTTAAGCTGGCATGTCCTGACAGGATACAGATGACGAATCACTTCAAGCAAGTTGCGCACCATCATCACCGAAGGATAAGGACCAAAATACAACGAGCCGTTCTCCACTTTATTACGAGTCAGGAAAACACGCGGGAATCTCTCATTCTTAACACATATCCATGGATAAGTCTTGTCATCTTTCAACAAGACATTATAACGCGGCTTATATTGTTTGATAAAATTATTCTCAAGAAGCAATGCCTCCGACTCGCTATCTACAATAGTAAAACGAATATCGGCTATTCTACTCACGAGAAGACGTACCTTGCCGGTCTGATGTTTATTGAAATAGCTTGATACTCTGCGTTTCAGATTCTTTGCCTTTCCAACATATATCACCTCCCCATTCTCATCAAAATATTGATACACGCCGGGATTTGCCGGTATGGTTTTCAGTATTGAGGCTATCTTGTCCGAATTCATCTTGATTCTTTTCTTAAGAAACACGCAAAGTTATTCCATAGATTTTTGAAAGCTGTCGAAAATCGACAATATGAATCGTAACTTTATTCTATTTTGACAAAATCGTATTCAACACCATACTCATCATGATAAGACAAGTGTTGCAAATCCAATACACTTATTGTATGCATCTTAGGCACCACACCTCCTATCTCCATTTTATAAAAGTGTATTATCAGTGAACCGCTAATCTCCCAGGTAAATGACACTCCCTCATTTTCATATACGTCATCTGCCACATCCCAGGTAACACCGGTAAAATCATCATTATATCTGTAATAAACAGTACTGTCCTGCCAAAGACCTATCATCAAATCACTGTCATATTCGCTTTCTTCTTCATTAAACACTTCAGCATCAATCTTTTCCGGTTCGTAATATTTTACTTTATCTTTACGGACAAGATATATTGCCGCTATCACCAATCCGGCAAGCATTATGATTCCTATTATTATAAGTATGATTTTCTTTTTCATCTTCTAAACTATTTTACCGTGTAAATTTACATCTTTTTTTATTCTTCAATTAAAGATATTTAAAATGAGAATATCAGAAAAACCTTTTAATGACCACGTAAGCCTCTTTGATACCGAGTTCTCCGGCCTTGCTCAAATCATCGGCAGCAAGATTTTTTTCTCCAATATATAACAGTGTCAATGCTCTGTTGTAATATGCTTCGGCAAGACTGTTTTCATATCTTATCGCCAAGGTATAATCGTCAATAGCCTTATTGAACTCCTGCATCTGCAGATGAACATTACCCAAAAGATACCATACAAAAGGATTATCCGGATACTTATTGACAAGTATCTGCAACGTATTCATCGTCTCGGTATAATCCGGACGAATATTCCTAAATTCTGTTACATTGTCGATATTTCTTTTTTGAGAAATTCCAATAGGTTCTATATAATTTTGTTCTGAAAACAACAGATTTGCCTTTGCATATTGAAGTACTGCGAGATTAATACCGGCATAAACACCCAAAGACTGATGATTTATCAATGACTCAAATGCAGTCTCAGCATGTTTGTAATTAAATATTTCAAAATTAGAGATGCCCTCTAAAAACAGCCTGACATCTTCATTATCAACTAACCCAATAATTGAATCATTAAGTATGGAATTATGGTCGTCATCGAAGAAATCAAATTGCATCATGACAATTTTACCATCAAAATCGCAATTTTCACTTAATTGACTCAAAGTGGCATCTATAAAATATTCCTTACGTGAAGACTTCTTATATGTCTCATTATCAATAACACTGACGACATAATTATCTGCCGGTGCGATATCAATATCGGAATATTGCGACAACTTGCCTTTACGTTCCCCATTGACAAAATCCGATTCAAACTGAATAATCCTGTCATATCCAATAGTACCGGAATAATGTGCAAACAGAGAATCAATGTTTGTATCATCTTCACTAACCATATTCATTATCTCTTTAGCTTTAATCTGGTCTTGTTCAGCACCTTGCAAATCATTTTTTTCATAACGCACGACCGACCTGTTAACCCAGGCATCTATATAGTCCGGAAACAATTCTATCACCTTGGTAAAGTCATCTTCGGCATCATCCAGATTTTTCATCATATAATTCAGGATGCCTCTATTGAAATAACCGTAGATATTGTCAGGATTTATTTCTATCACCTTATTATACAATGCCAAAGCTATATCATTCTCCTCCATAATACTGTATAATATGGCTCTGTTGAAATAAGTCAGTGCATTACGTTGGTCTATCATGTTGACCTTTTCATAATCTCTAAGTGCAGACAATGTATCGCCAAGATTAAGATAAACTATAGCTCTGTTAAAATAAATCAAAGGATTAGACGCATCCAAAGTAATAGCATTATTAAAGTCGTCCATTGCTTTTGAATACTCTTTACGTTCAATCTGTATCATGCCGCGTCTGATGAGAGCTTCAGCATTGAAGAAATCGTTCTCTACCGCCTTATTCATATCGATAAGGGCGTCGTCGTAACGTTCCATAATAGCATTTGCAATACCACGGCTAATATAAGCATCTGTATTATTAGGACTGATTATCAATGCTGTATCGAAAGCTGCAATAGCACCTTCATAGTCATTGACATGTATCTTTGTCATTCCTACAGCAAGATGCAGTTCTGTACTATAGGGGTCAAGACTTATCGCTTTATCAAAATCTTTTTGAGCATCAGCATAATTGCCAAGATGGTCATTGGATATGCCGCGATAATGATAGGCACGTACATACAATGGGTGCAACTCAATAGTCTTGGAAAAGTCATCGACAGCACCGGAAAAATCATTAAGGCTGAACTTGGCAATGCCACGGAGAAAATATGCCTCGAAATCATTGGGTTTAGCCTGTATTGCAACATTAAGATTCTGTATAGCGGCATTAAAATCCTCTTTCGACAAATCAATTCTGCCCATAGTAATATAATGTTTATGATTGATTTGTCCCGAAGCCGCAAAAGAAATTGCGAACAACAGGATTAAAAGAGTAAATCGCAGGCTTTTCATCTCGGTATGATTTGCTGTTTTTTCTGATGTGAAAACTTCATAAAAGCCTCCATTATACTTTCCTGATAAGTTTTAGATATTGTAATATTCTTAATATTATTAGTATCAAATTCCACTATATAATCAGCATTGTCTTTTTTTATAGTCGAGACATGTTCCACATTAATCATAAATGACCTATGGCAACGTTGTAAAGGAGTGTCAGACATCTCTTCAGCAAGTTTTTTCAGATTATTACGAAGAAAGAAATCTGACACTTTCCCATTATTCAGATAACGGATAATGACGTAATTATCAGCAGATTCTGCATAAAGAACATTATCAGAAGTAACTGAAAACCGTATATCACCTTTTTCATCTTTAAAATGAATTATATTCTGTTCTTTGGAAGGCTGGTCTTTCAACATTTTGACAAGATTTTCATTACTAAGATAAAGGAAAGAAATTACATAAGGGATAAGAAGCATCCAGATAGTATTGGCTATTGCCTTTCTGTAAATGTTGAACATAGCTTCCCAAAATGTAATTGGAGCGTTATAATCGCTTATATAATTGTCAGTAAAACCGACCTTATATGCAATAAAAACATAAATAGCGGATATCAGTACCACTTCGGCAAATATCCAGATAGCATATTCGAGATAACCGATCTGAAACTTTTTTGTAAAGAAATTCATAATGACACGACTCAAAGATATGAGGAACATACCTATAAGAACCATAAGGGAAGAATACAAAAAGTAATTGAACCTTGTGATGCCTGGTATCCAAGTCTCAGAATTGAAAGGACGAAAAATATTTATGAACACCAAAGAATATATAGTAGTAAAGACAATGATACGCACCACATTATCTTTTTCAAGAATAAAAGCAGGCAAATTTTTTCGCCCGAATCTGAGATTATATTTTCTTTTAACAGCCATTATCAACAAATAATTAACGCAGAGAGACGGTTTCATATTATAATGACAAAAAAAAGAGGTGTAAGAAATACGCCCCTTTTTCTTATCATTAAAACATTAATGTTATTGCAATCTAAATACGATCGGCACTGTGAACGAGCATCTCACAGCAATACCACGTTGTTTACCGGGATTCCATTTAGGCATCATATTAACTATACGAACAGCCTCCTCGTCGCATCCGCCACCTATTCCACGCATCACGGTAACATTAGAAACGGAGCCGTCGGGTTCCACGACAAAGTTAACGTACACTCTTCCCTGAATATCGCTCTCACGAGCCATCATGGGATATTTGATATTCTTTTGTATAAACCTGGTCATTTCAGCTGCACCACCCGGAAATTCCGGCATTTGCTCAACAACAGTAAAAATCTCAGCCTCTACTATCTCTTCTTCTTCAATCTCAGGAGCCTCATAAACATATTCCTCAATGATTTCTTCTTGAGATACCTCGGCGTTGATATCAATTTCATCTTCTACCTCAACATCATCTTCCACGACTTGAATCTGAGTTGCCTGCGGTTTAGGCGCAGGAGGCTGTGGTTTGGGAGCTTCCTGTTTGGTGATTTCCACCATTTCTTCCTCAATAATCTCCACTGTTCTTTGTAAATTCTCCAATGTACGTTTGTCGTAACTCTTTATTTCAAAAACACGCCAAACGATAAACAGTGACACGACTAAACCTATCAATGCAAAAGTCAATCTCTTTGAATCGAGATCTGCTTTGGGTGATTTTTTAACTTCCATCTCTTATATATTTTTATTATTTTCTTATATTTTTTCGCCTTGCGAAGATACTAATAATTATCAAATCATAAACTTTTTTTTTGATTTTTTTTTATATAAATCAAAACAAAAACAAAAACTCCTATTATACAACCTATTACGTCTGCCAAAAAATCAAAGACAGAACCGTATCTGCCAACAAACACATAACTTTGCAACAACTCTGTCACTGCCCCATAAGTTATTGCCACCATCAAAACAATGACACACGATTTTATTCTGAAATTAAGATCTCCTTTGATAAATCTGTCTCTATAACCCCACAAAATTGAAAAAGGAAGTCCTGAAAACATCAATGCATGAACTATCTTATCCGGTCCAATTTTCCATTGGACCGGCACATTCGGGAAATATGACCCCGGCAAACCTACCAGAATCATTATTATGACCGCATAGAGTAAACCAGGGTAGATGCCTTTTAAATATTTCAACTATTATCCTATAAGTTGTTCGTAGGCCTTTGCATCAAGTAAGTTATCCATCTCGGCGGTATCTCTTACTTCAATTTTAATAATCCAGCCATCACCATACGGGTCATTATTCACAAGTTCCCAGGCGTCATTGAGCTTTTCATTGAATTCTATCACTTTACCACTGACAGGCATAAACATCTCTGATGAGGTTTTTACCGCTTCTATAGTACCGAAAACCTCTTCTGCTTCCAAATCTTCATCCAAAGTGTCAACATCAACGAAAACAATGTCTCCTAATTCATGTTGTGCATAATCTGTAATGCCAATGTAAGCTACTTCATCTTCCAAACGGATCCATTCATGATCCTTGGTGTACTTCAAATTTGATGGAATATTCATTTTTATCAATATTAATTTTACTGAAACTTTAGTGCACAAAAATACAACTTTTATCTTTTATTTTTAACTTTTTGTATTTTTTTATTGTACCAAACTGAATCTTAACGTCACACCGGCATAAGTATTTGAGGTTTTAAACGAATTTGCCACAAATGGATTGGTGACATCATATTTATAGAACAACTGCATGCCCAATCTCGTACTGAAATTATAATCTCCGGTAAGATATACATTTATCTTGTCCTGTCCTGCAGAAATCTGACTATATGCCTCATCGATACTACGCAATGTCGTTTTATTTCGTCTGAAACCGACATCAAGTTTCAATGTCAAATCGTTACTTGTTCTACGCGTGTTGCCGCCTCCCACAGATGACACTATAAATGACAAATCTTTAAAAGTATATCCCATACCTATCACTATCTCTCTACCCTCAACCTCAGTCAGCTGATTATTACTGAAACTCATAGTAACAGTACGTGACTTTTTGTATTCAAACGAAGGGCTGAAACTATTCTTGAATGCTAAGGTAACACCTATAAGCGGGGCGAATTGTTCTGTAACCATAATCTGTGACATATCATATTCCGGTATTCTCATATAAGTACCTTCATATACAGACATACTGTTGTTTGCGTCATAGTTTATATTGGTAGCCCATGATGAGATAGAATAAGTTGACCTATAACTATGCGTAATACTCACAGTCTTGAAGATTTTACTAATGGCAGGTATCTTGGTAAGACCTGTAAAGTTTATTGACCAGTTAGGCAATGCAATATTTTTAAACAAGGACAATGAAACATTACCGGGATTTTTGCCTCCATAAGCCGCAAGGAAAGCATACGTCAACACTTCCTGGGAATTGGCACCGTAACCATAAGGAAACTCTCCATGTCCTATAGTATCCATGACCATAGGCTCTCCCATACCAATCCATCCTGCATTACTATATGCAAGACGTCTTGCTATGTCTTGTCTGTAATTCAGCAAATTGTTAAACAAATCATCACCATTTGAGAATGAAGTTGCAGTCATGAGATAAGAGATACTGAAACTGCCACCATTGGTAGGCGTATAGAAATTGAATACACCCATCTCATTAGCTCTGAAATATTGGCTGAAGTTCTCAGAATACGAACGGTTTCCGGAAATATCGATTTTAATGTCACTGAAAGGCTCTAATTCCATCCTATAATTATACGACTGCACAAAACGCTCACTGTAAGGTTGATTAAATGTAGTATCAACACTTAACCAACCATTTTCTATTGACTGATTAAGAATATCACTGCTTTGTCCCAAGACAAATCCCAAACCGGGAGCCATGGTGCCTTTGCTAAGGCCGAAATAATCAGGTTCATTCATATATCCGGGCAAAGAGACACCACTGTTTTGTGTGAAAGAGAAAGATACCTTCTTGACACTCAAAACTAATCTTAACAAATTATCTCCAACTATCTTGACATAATTTGTCTTCGGTTTTTGGTTAAGAGTATCAACCTCTTTATTCTCATCTTCACTACTTCTTATTCTCGAAGGTCTGTTGTTATTGCTTCGACGCGGGGTAGTGATTTTTTTGAAATAAGGCACCTTGTTGTACAATTTCGACAAATCGGCATTAGCATTAAACTGTAAAGAATTCTCATTCTCCATAGTGTTGCCGTAATAGTCCTGTACATAACGCGACGAGGCGGTCCAACGGTAGCTTCCTGTATAATTAGCCGACGATGTCAACCAATCGAGGAAAGGCAATTTATTAATAGGGATAGTATAACTGACCTTTGCCGACTGAGAGAATGACGACATGGAGCCAAAACTGAGTAACTCTCTGTTGACAGTATCTCTATTGGCATACCATTCATCTGTACCGCGGTCCGGATTACCGGTAGGCTCATAAATATAAGCATTGGCAGTGGCATTATACGAAATATTCAATCCTTTTGTTATATCATAACGGAAATCGTATGTCCTGTTCCAATCCCAATTTTTCGCCGTAGTAGGCCTTGTTATTATAAGTCCGCTACTCTTGTTACGTAATTTCTGTGCCTGGTATTGACGATACATCTCAGTATTGAAAGAGAAACTCTTAGGAAGATAATAGAAGTTAAAGTCTCTGATAATTTGCAAATAAGGCGATGAGGCCCATTTAGCCTTGGCAAATGGTTGAATATTCTTGGCATTAGTAGAATATGAATATCCAAGTCCACCTCTATAAGTCTTCTGTAATTGATATTCCATGTCGGGATTTGTCTGTTCCTGACTTGTATAAGCATAGGAAGCGTTGAAATTTTCCACATCCCAGAAGTGAGGTTTCTTAGCGCCAACTCTATTTTTACGCAAATTAGTCACATTAAAGTTAGTCTGTGTTATGACATCTCTTGCCACATCATTAAGAGAGTCACGACCTGCATCATCGAGATAGCTCAAAGCATCTTTGAATTTCACATCGGGGTCGAGAGGATTGTATTCAGGTGTCACTATGGTACGATTATGGTCGAAATGTACAGGTACAGTGATGCCTGTTTTTTCCGGTTTCATGAATTTGCCGAGGTCGAGGTCTGTCGATACGCTATAATAGGCAGAAGACTCCATAGGCACAGTGGTGACATCCGACTCCAAAGGACCAAAGCCTGAAGATGTATAAGAACCAGCCACACTTACACGACCTATATCAGCTAAACTTGCTTCTATACGACCTGTCGCCGCCCAACCGCCGTCGTTGTTGAGGTCAGTAAGTCTCAACTCATTGACCCATATTATAGCACTGAGGTCTCTTGTCACTTCGTTGTCTTTCTTGGGATTTCTTACACCTATCATCATTGCTCTAACCTCACTGATGGTAGGATTACCCAACACCTTGATATAATTGCGTCCATCCGGCTCGACATAAAGTCTGTTGGTACGCACCTCCGTATTACCATTACTGATAGCAAGGTTACGGTTAGTCTTAGCCTCCGTTATTCTATCGAACACTATCTCCATATTATTGGCTTCCGGCCAGATGGCATACTCATTGGTTACGGCGGTATGCCAAGGAGTCAATACTAAAGGCACTTCATATTCATAATAGTTATCAGTAAGGTCAGAACCAAAACGCAGGAACACAGTCAGATCGCCATCTTCAAGCATATCATCCTCATTCATCTTTTCTCCGTGAATAAACATCTTCAATTTCTTATAGAATCTGAAATCGAATTCCGTTGTCTTATAAACGCCTCTGGCATCACCATCAACGAGTTTCTCTACAGAAATCTGCAATGCTTGTTCATTCTGACGTACTGTCGATGTAGTACCTGTAAATATCTCCTGTTCTATTCCCGGAGGTATCACATAAGGTACCGGCTCACGACTACCATTTTCTTCAAGGTTAACCGCCGACATCTCAAACATAGTGTAATTACTCTGATCGCCGGGCTGATACTCTCCCGGAGCCTGGATAGACTGTGTATAAGTACGCCATTCACCTCTGACAAGGTCAAGCGTGGCAAAACGTATCACAATGTCATCTTTGAAACCTTTGAGAAACATTCTCATGAAACGTATAGATGAATATCCCTCAATGTTACCAACAACTTTATCAGGTTCACGAATAGGGATACGGAACTGATACCACTTCACTGTCTTGTTCTCACCGTTGGCAGTGGTGACAGTGGCCGTACGAATGTCGGAAATACGATTTTGTCCGGAAGTCATCATCTTCATAGGGTCGAGGTCTATCTCATATTGATAGTAATTCTCCGATTCATTAAGAGTGTTATCACCGTTAATATCTTCTACATCAGGCAAAGTAGTATTATTGGTAGTATAACTTTCAGTATATTGTGCTTCTGAAGGAGAGTTACCCTCGTTGCCGTTATATCTCTTATAACGGGCAAGTATGCTGCCGTATTCATTATCGACATCGAAGTCGGAACCTCTGAAGTGGTGATAGTTGTCAGATGAAGGGTCTTCATACACTCTGGCATAAGCCTCTGCACTGACTTTACTTCTCAAATTCTCGAGGAAATCAGCAAAGAAAGAACGTTCATCGTTATCCGAAAGTCCATCATAACCCACATCCTGATATTGTCTTGACTCCGGATTAGAGTCAAAAGCCTCCACCAAAGCCTGCAATGACGGTACACGACCCCATGCTGTGGTATCCACATTAACCACCATGGCTGTAGTAGGCAAGCCGTTCTCATAACTCTTTCTTCCATCGCGCAAAATATCCTCCGACACATCGCCGAGGTTGAAATACAACTTACCTGTATTGGTCTGGTCCTGTCCTTCATAGAACGGGTCCATCATCCAAAATTCTATATACTCCACATTGGTAGCATTGAAATCCGACGATTCTATAGCTCTCATGATACCACCCCAGCGGTCCTCCGGATTGGAGAAACTGCCATCTTCGTTGATGTTATCAGTATCATAGTTATAAGGTCCACGTTCTTTAGGATAATAGGCAAGGTTCAAAACCGACATGTTAGTAGATGTACCCGCTTGTATATCTCTGTTAGGGAACAATTCTGTTTCAAGCACCTGACGCACTCTGTGATCTGAAAGTTCATCATTGGTAATATTGGAAGGCAACAAGGTACTGTAGCGGTCATAAAACACCGACTGGTCTATGATATACCACGCAAGTTTAGCTCTGTTCTTACCGTTATCCAACCCAATGACAGATGACTCCGGGAACAGATTGGACTGACTTTGCGGAGTACTTGCCAAATGCCACAGGTTCCACTGTCGCAAGTCTATCGTAGATTTTGCACCTTCAAAATCATCTATATATGAGGTGCTTTCATGTCCTCTTTCTCTGTTGACACCTTGAATGAAACGGGCGAACTCTCCATATACCGAGATTCTCGATTTCTGCTTTGTCTCAACAAGAGGCAATTTGTCTATCACATCAGTAAGCCACTGTGAATCAGTCTGATAATTGATATCAAAACCATATATCGTATTAGATATCGGTTCATCGTTATAATTTACTTTTGTAGTATATGAACGTTCCGAGAGATGCAATATGGTACCTCCTATAAGGAAATTGGGATTTATTTCATGTTCCACTCTCGCTCCGAGGAAAGTCTTCTTCAAAGTAGATATGGCAGTATTGTTTTCCATAGAGATATTGATAGCAGTACCTGAATTGAGCAAAGCCTCGTTGAGTATTGTTACACGTCCAAGAGTATAGTCCACGGTATAGTCCACATTCTCGGTAAGCGGCACACCTCCTGCTGTCACTGTGACAGAACCCGGTTCCACATTAAGAGCGTTGAGACTTATTTCGCTACCAGAAGAAGAAGTATATGAGCCTTCTATCCTGAATTTATTCTTGTCGGTATATTGTTCTGCCGATGTTTTTGTCAAAGTATATAATGAATCAAAGGCATATTTGTCAGCCAGCGCGGGGTTGTTCGGGAAAATCTTCTCCCTGATATGGCTTCCGAAAGGCTCCAACACCGGGAAATAAATACGTCCTGTCTGAGCATTGACGGTTCCTCCCGTAGTTGTTGCTCCATTGATAAAGTCAAAAACGCCATCACCGCCGTCAATTGGATTCTGCTGATTGTTAAGTCTATCGACACCCATAAGATTAATGAGAGACAAACCCTTAATATCATCAGGTGCATCGGCAAAATAGCCTGTCGCCACACCATTGTCATTACCAAGATACAAAATGTTAAGCACAAAATCGGATTGACTTATCTGATATGCCTTGATATTATAAACATTCTTCATCATAAGATCCCACATGGGCATTTTGGTATCCACGGTAGTACTCTTTAACATTTTGGCAATAAGCATTTTAGGATCAGATATACCTTGGTCTGAGAACTCACCGACCTGAAACACTCCATCCTGTCCTATGATAGTATATTGATATGCTACTGCTATTGTCTGGTTAGAATTAAGTCCCACATTAAGTGTGATAAAACCCAATTTGGAATTAAAGCTATATTCAGAAGAATTCAACTTACGTGCTTTCTGTATCTTCTCGAAGTCTTTACCAGAAGTAAAGCCCTGTGTAGTAAGGTATGAAGTTACAGTATTCAACGATCTTATCTGTACTGTATCCATATTGGCGACAAGGTCGTTGGCAGAATTATGAGGATAATGCTTACCCGGAGTGTTGTATGGTCTCACCTTCTTATCATTATAGATCCATTCCGCTTCACCTTCACCCAAGTCGGTAAACGCTATGATATTACGGTTATCGTCATAAGTAGCGCTTGTATTGGTTACCCATACTTCCAGTTTTGTGATATTGATGTCCGACGTCACCACCGGCAAGGAAGCCAGAGCAGCCTCATAATTCTCTCTGAAATAATGAGAAAGGAAGAAGTGGCGGTTTTCTTCATAATCAATACACTCGAACTCAAAGTCATTTGTCATGGCGCCACCGCTCACCGAGATATTCTGTGTCTCACTCTCCTGATATGAAGCTATGGCAGTCACCGTTGTCTTTCCGAATTTCAATTTAGTCTTGAAGCCGAAAAGAGACTGTGTGCCGGTGATAAGGGTACTGCTTAAAGGCATGCTTACGTTACCTGCTTCGAGAAGCTGCAAAATATCATCTTCATCGCCTTCATACTTCAAAGTAAATTTATTCTCGAAAGAAAATTGCGTTTCAGTATTGTAATTCAATCTAAACTGTATTTTCTCGCCAATATTGGCAGAAGCGCTAAGCTGAATATTCTCATCGAAGTCGAAATTCGTCGTGCGTTGTTGGCTAATAGTAAGAGAAGGGTCTCTTCTTCTCTGGTTTTTAAGACCGAATGTGACTTCAGCGGAGCCTTGCAGTTTGATATCGATGGTATTGCTGCCGAAAATCTTGTCAAACACCTTTCCTCCCACATAGATAGTAGGAATAAGCTGATTTCCGTCGGTATTGCCCATGGAAGCATCACGACGTTCTTTCCAATAATCTTTAAGAGCTTTCTTTTGATAATACTCGAAATACTGCTCCTGACTCATTGTATATGGGTCACGATAAGTAAAATCCCCAATCTTGTTGGTAAAGATATATTGTCCCGTAACAGGGTCGTATTCTATCTGACGAGTGATGTTAGGCGGATCATTAAAATAAAATCCGGAACTGCTCTGATTATTCGGATTGCCATCATCTTGAGGTATGGGATAAATCAAGTTGATGGTATCAGGCTGCTGAGGGGCAGGGACAAAAAACTCCGCTGCCGACATATTCTGAACCAACAACAAAAAACATCCTATCAATGATAAGGTAAAACAATGGCTATGTCTTTTCAATTCTCTATTTGTCATACTGTTTAAATCAATCATAATAAACGGAGAGCCTCTTTGATGAGGTCCTCAACCGTAGGATTTTGCATTTTCTGTATAAGTTTATCCAAGGTTTTTTCGATATTTACCCTACTAAATCCTAAAACCATTAATGCAGATAACGATTCTTCTTTCAATGTATTGTTTGTTACAGGTGATTTTTCATCATCGGTCAACGACAGTTTATCTACTTTGTCATGCAAGTCAACAACAATACGCTGGGCTGTCTTAGCACCTATGCCTTTGACACGTTGTATCGCTTTAGCGTCGTTGCCTGAGATAGCACAGATGGCTTCATTCACAGTCATGGAAGACAATATAAGTCGTGCCGTGTTGCACCCTATGCCCGACACCGAAGTCAGTTGAAGAAACAGAGCTTTCTCCTGTTCAGTATAAAAACCGTAAAGCGTATGAGCGTCTTCGCGTATGGCAAGATGCACATAAAGTTTTACATTATCTTGTTCGCCAATGGCGGTAAAAGTGTTCAATGATATATTTATCATGTATCCAATACCATGATTATCAATGATTACATACGCAGGATTCTTTTCTACTATATTACCAGAAATGAAACTATACATGATTTCTTCTTAAATTTAATGCATGTCAAAGTTCAGTTTGCAAAGATATGAAAAAAATAAGATACGAGAATTTTAATTTTTTTAAAAATATTTACCGCAAAATGTATTTTCTATCAATACAATTTATACCTTTGCACAAGGTTTGGAGAATAACTAAAACACAATAATTATGGTACCATCAGTGGTTATACTTGCAGGAGGCGGTCCTGCACCGGGTATTAATACCGTCATCAGCACTGTCGCCAAGGCTTTTCTAAGTGACAATTACAGAGTTATCGGTCTTCATGAAGGCTACAAAAATCTTTTCAAAGCCAATCCCAAGATTGTGGATATCGACTTTCTTTATGCCGATCAAATCATGAAGATGGGAGGCTCTGCTCTTCAAATGAGCAGATATAAACCGAAAAATGAGGAGTTCAATGTTGACTTCTTTGTCAAAAACAACGTCAAACTCCTTGTCACCATAGGAGGCGACGATACTGCATCGACAGCAAATCGTATATCCAAGTTTTTGACTTCCAACAATATAGAAGTACGCAACATACACGTCCCGAAGACCATAGACAATGACTTGCCTCTTCCTGAAGGCTCACCCACTTTCGGATATTATTCAGCCAAGGAGGCAGGAGTAAAAATTTCACAGACTGTTTATGAAGATGCACGTACCAGCGGCAACTGGTTTGTAGTATCTGCCATGGGACGTGAAGCCGGACATCTCGCTTTCGGAATGGGCGCCGCATGTCATTATCCTATGATTATCATACCGGAGATGTTCAACAAGACCGAAGTGACATTCGAGCGTATCCTGCGTCTTATCATCAGCGCTATGATAAAACGCAAGATGATAGGCGTCAACTACGGCGTGGCTATTGTCAGCGAAGGAGTGTTCCATTTCATGTCTAATGATGAGATACACAATTCCGGGGTCAATTTCTCATACGATGAGCACGGACATCCGGAACTCGGCAACGTCAGCAAGGCACATATTTTCAACATGCTCCTTCAGCAAAGATTACGTCAGATAGGTTTATCTATAAAAAGCCGCCCTGTTGAGATAGGTTACGAAATACGTTGCGTGGACCCTTGTGCTTTCGATTTGCTATATTGCAGCATTCTCGGTTTCGGCGTAAAGAAACTGTTCGACCAGGGCGTGACTGGCGCAATGGTGACTGCCGACCCCATAGGTGAAGTGAAACCGCTCTTCCTTAAAGATGTGGAAGATGAAAACGGCAAGGTGAAACCTCGTCTCGTCAACATGAATGGAGAAAAAGCCAAACTCATCTTCAACCATTGCCTGCAATATATCACGCCAAACGACTATGAAGCAGCCAAAAAATTTGTCCCTAATCCGGAAGACTATGACTTCTTAAAAATATTGAATTGGTAAAACTATACATTTAACAGTTATTAAACAGATAAAAACGGGATGCTACTTGCACATCCCGTTTTTTATTTATATGAGACACCATATCTTTTATTATACAAGATATTATAAAACAGTCAACAGTTGATATTATTCATTTTTTATATTGAACAACGCACAAATCTTGTCTATCAGCACCATCGCCATGCGGATATTGGACTCGTGCGTCCATCCGGCTATATGCGGACTTAACACCACATTGCGCATATTGATAAGTTTACGATAAGAAGGCGGCAAAATGTCTGCCTGTATGTCTTCAAAAGAAAACTTCTCATATTCAAGGACATCCAAGCATGCTCCGAGAATCTTGCCATTCTCCAATGCCTCTACGAGTGCATCTGTCTGCACCACAGGACCTCTTGCCACATTAATAAGGTAAATAGGTTTCTGAAAACGTGCTATATATTCTCTGTTGACGAGATATCTCGTCTCTTCCGTAAGAGGCACATGAAAACTGATAATGTCAGCTTCACGGAAGATGGTATCCATATCGCTTTCCTCGACATAATCATTGCCAAAGCCGGTCTTGTATTTGTCGTATGCAAGCATTCTACATTCGAAGCCGGACAATTTCGCGGCAAATTTAGAGCCATTGTTCCCGTAACCTATTATGCCCACTGTTTTTCCCTTTATCTCTACACCTCTGTTCTCGGCACGAAGCCAGATACCGCGGCGTACCTCATCATCCACTATTATGATGCGGTCGAAAAGCGAGAGCAACATGGCTATGGCATGTTCTCCGACAGCGTCTCTGTTACCTTCAGGTGCATTCAAACATTTAATACCCAACTCATCACACAATTTCATGTCGATATTTTCCATGCCGGCGCCAACACGGGCAACGAATTTCAACTTTTTCGCCAAAGGCAATATCTTGTCATCAAGATGTATCTTGCTGCGAATGACAAAACCTACATATTGGTCGGCAATCTTCTGATAATCGGCAAGTTTGTATCCGTCAAAATAATCACACTGAAATCCAAGTTCTGTCAAACGCTCAGAAAGATAAGGATGTGCAGTATCTATAAACAATATCTTATCCATAATTTTTTTTGCAAAAATAATAAAAAGCCTGTTAAAAAACAGATGCAAAGTTATTTTATAAGACTCAGAAAAGTTGCTTTTGAAAATTTGATACTGCAAACTTTAAAACATCCTGTTGTATTTGAAATGCTTTC
The DNA here is from genome assembly GCF_056978975.1 of Candidatus Limimorpha avicola. Classification (NCBI taxonomy): domain Bacteria; kingdom Pseudomonadati; phylum Bacteroidota; class Bacteroidia; order Bacteroidales; genus Candidatus Limimorpha; species Candidatus Limimorpha avicola. The sequence continues at coordinate 42,378 of NZ_DBMCYK010000001.1, read as the reverse complement.
CTTGATAACAAGGAACTTTTCCATATACATGGAAAATTCATCGGTTCCACAAAAAGTTAAATTTATTAAAACATTTATTATCAGAACAATATACAAGGAAAATTTGTGTAATCATGCTAAATAAATCATAAAAATATTTAAAAAACATATATTAATGATAAAAATATTCATATTTTTCAAATTATAAAATCTCGACATGTCGGATTATTGCAATTAAACTACGCAACAAATGTCGATCTTATTGTAAAATATTATATCTTTGCACCCACAATACAAGAGTATCTATGTCTCAATTTCAAGATTTTAATTTGAATCCGTCATTACTCCGGGCCATTGAAGAGCTTGGTTTCACGGAACCCATGCCTATACAAAGAGAAACATTGCCGGTATTATTGTCCAAACGCACTGACCTTGTCGGATTGGCACAGACAGGTACCGGAAAAACTGCAGCTTTCGGTCTGCCATTATTGCAAAACATAGACCCCAAGAGACGCAGCGTCCAGGCATTGGTATTATGTCCTACACGGGAATTATGTCTTCAGATAACGAAAGATCTTAAGAACTATGCCAAATATATACCGGAAATAATGGTAGTTCCTGTTTATGGAGGTGCGAGCATAGAAGCACAATTCAAAGACCTTGCCAAGAAGCCCCAAATCATTGTGGCGACGCCGGGACGTCTGCAGGACATGATAAGACGCGACAGGATAGACTTCAGCGAGGTGCAGTGGATGGTACTCGATGAGGCAGACGAGATGCTCGACATGGGCTTCCAGGAAGATGTAGATGCCATTTTGGAATATATGCCGGAACAAAAAAACATCTTACTCTTCTCCGCCACCATGCCTGTGGAAGTGGAAAAGATACTCAACCATTACATGAAAGACCCTGTAAGAATATCGATAGGTCAGCGCAACTCCGGCACTGCCAACGTGCGGCATAACTATTATCTCATCAAGGCAAGCGACAGATACCTTGCCCTAAAACGTCTGATAGACTACTACCCTTCAATTTACGGGATAGTGTTCTGCCGTACCAAGATAGAGACACAGGAAGTCGCCGACAACCTCATACACGACGGATACAACGCCGCCTCGCTGCACGGCGACCTCTCTCAGGCTCAACGCGACATGGTGATGAACCATTTCCGTCAACGTTATCTTCAGATACTCGTTGCCACCGACGTGGCGGCAAGAGGTCTCGATGTCAACAACCTCACCCATATCATCAACTACAACTTGCCGGACGATACCGACACCTACATCCACCGTAGCGGTCGTACCGGACGTGCCGACAAGACAGGTATCTGCATCAGTCTCATTCATACCAAAGAGAAACATAAAATAAAAGCTATTGAAAAACAACTCGGTCAGACTATAGAAAAAGCCCTGCTGCCTACTGCCAAACAGGTTTGTGAGAAACAACTGTTCAACCATATCGACAGATTGGAGAAAGTGGACATCATGCGCGACGATATAGAAGACTATCTGCCCATAGTATTCAGAAAACTCGACTGGCTCTCAAGAGAAGAATTGATTACAAGAGTGGTGGCTCTCAACTTCAACCGTTTTCTCGACTATTACAAAGATGCCAAAGATCTTAACGTCGAGGAATCCAAAGAGAAGAAAAAAGATAAAAAAGACAAAAAGGACAAAAACGAATACGACGACAGCGGACTCGTGAGACTGTTCTTCGGCCTCGGCAAAAAAGACAAGATAAAACCTAACAGCATAATAGGCAAAATCAACGATGTCACCAACACCAACAAAATACGCATCGGTCGCATCGAGATGTTAGACAACTTCTCCTTTGTCGCTGTCGATGAGGATGAGGCTCAATATATTGTGGACTGCTTTGCCGACAAACGCAAAAACCGCGAAGGCATAAGAGTTGAGATAACGACAGGAGAACCTAAAGCTAAAAAACGCAACAAGAAAAAAGAGGGTGGCGAGAGTCGCTCCAAACGACGCAACCGCAACTTCGACAACGACCGTCCGGAAAGAAAAAACCGTGACAAATACGGCGACAAAAGCTATCGCCCCGAACACGACAAAAACAACAGAAACAAGAAAAAACGCAGATAATATCGTTTGAAACTTAGTTGATGATTATAATTATGGTGACGTTTTTATAAATGCCTCCATAATTATTCATGTTTATTCCTATTTGTGCAATATATATACAAGATTTTGCTTGATTTCAAAACCGATATGCAAAACTTTATTGCAAATTTTATTTTAAATTATTGAAAATATTCTCTAAAAAATTTGTTTTTTGCAAATTTTATATTATATTTGTCGCAATGTTATTAAAAAAATATCTAACCATGAAAAGAAAACTTTTTACTTTAATCAAAATGCATGCATCATCAGCAATAACTTTCGTTCTGATCTTCTTTAACTATACAATATCTTATTCTCAAAACCTGACAAAAAGCAATCCCGCCGATGATTTCTGGATAGAAATAGAAACCTCAGGCGAAAATTATCAAAGCCCTGTCGCTCGTACAATTGATACAGTTTATGCCGGCACGGAACATGGTGTCGTCATGAGTACCGACACTTGCAAAACCTGGCAATCCATCGGACCTATTCACTGCTATATTTCTTTATTATGCCTTACTGACAACGGAGACCTTATTGCCGGTTGTGATCCATGGTATAATGGCAGCATTATTCAAAAATGGGACGGCATAAGTTGGACAAACATGTATCTGAACGACTATAATACTGCCAAATCAATAATTCAAGCATCCGATGGCTCTCTGATAGTCGGTAATTCCAATGGCATTTTCAGGTTTGATAATGGAATATGGAGAAAAACTTATAATCTCAGTAATTATCTGCTTGCAGAAGTCGAAAGTTTATTGGAACTTGATAACGGTGTGATTCTCGCTGCCATTAGTAACGGAGATTTATATCATATTGGTATTCTTCGTTCTACAGATCACGGAATCTCATGGGAACACGTAGGTTTAAGTGATACCGATCATATTGTCTTGTCCAAAAACTCGGAAAATGATGTTTATGCTGCTACAGATAATGGAATTTTTATCTCCCTCGACTCCGGATTGACATGGAACATTTTAATTGATAATATAATTTCTTACTCTTCATTAATCGATGGAAACGATGTAATCTATGTCTCCTGTCATAAGAATGGAGAGGAAATCTATAGAACGACGGCATCCGACAATTATGTTTTAGATAAAATAAATCAAGGTATAAATTTAATTGGAGAAGAAAGATTATCAATGTCGGAAGACGGATATCTTTTTGCATACTATAAGGATGGATATTTTAATAAATTATACCGCAGCCGCGAGTCGGTGTATTCTGAATTTTCAGTCGAACTTGTTGCCGAACCTGCAGACGCAGGCTTCGTAAACGGTTCAGGCTATTATCTCTTCGGCGACCGTGCACAACTTAATGCCTCCCCTTCCAACGGCTATCAGTTCGTGTGCTGGATGAACCAAGACGGCGACACTATCTCCTGTGATCCAGACTACAGGCATTTCGTTACTCGCAACAACCTTATCACTGCTCTATTCGATGAAGTTTCAGACATGCCGGAGTTTTCATCGAACTCAACTTTAATATGGCCCAACCCCGTTTCCGATGTCTTATCCATAGATGGACTGCATGACAATGATATTATAACAATCTACGATGTAACAGGCTGTATGGTTTACCGACAATCTTATCACGGCAACACCGGGATAAACATGAGCACTCTCAATTCCGGAATTTATTTCATGAGTGTTGAATCCGTCTCTGGAAAATCTGTATTGAAACTTGTAAAACAATAATCTTGAATATGTTATTTACAAAAATATAATATGAAAAATTTTACTAAATCTTTTAGCCTTATGGTATTATTTGCCATGTTTATGAGTTTGAATGCTCAAAACCTGACAAAAAGCAATCCGGCCAATGACTTCTGGACTATCATTGAACCTCCATTGCCTAATTCTGCGGTATCTTCACTTATTGAGGATAAACAAGGAAATATTGTGGTTGCATTGGGAGATAATAGAAAGGGTGTTTTCTTATCAAGAGATGAAGGTATAACCTGGGACTCTTTGGGACTTTCCGGTGTTTATATTTACCGTTTATACCAAAATTTCGACGGAAGGTTGTTTGCTACTTCAGGCGCTTATCATGGTTTATATGTTTTGGAAGAAGGAAGTACCGGATGGATTGGGATACCAAATCCAGGAAAAGACAATATTACGGCTATTCTGGGTACAGAAGACACCACTTTGTTTATTGGTGGTTGGGAGGGTATTTACAAAAATAAAGACTGGAATAATTATTCATGGGAATATGTTTTCCAACTTGAAGGCGGTACTACCCAAGTTAAAGATTTTATTGATGTGGGAAACGGTATCCTTTTGGCAAGTGTCACCGATTATTTGATGTGGGACCTGGGCGGCATTTTACGCTCCATCGATAATGGAGATACTTGGGAATTTGTGGAATTAGAAGACAATTTTATGGAATCTTTTGCAAAAAACTCGCATAATGTGATATTTGCCAGCAGTTATGACTGGGACCATTCACTCTATAAGTCTGAGGATTTTGGCGCCACTTGGGAACTGTTGCCCAACTGTTTTGAATGTATTCCTTCCATTGTTGTCGATTCTAACGATATCCTCTACACTGTCCGCCATTGTGATCTCGGCATTCCTCAAGGTGTATTTCGCTCCTCTGATGATGGTAAATCGTTTGACCCTTTGGAAGACATGACATCTATTCCCATTCATAATTTATATCTTTCTCCGGATGGTTACCTCTACGCTTATAGTCAATGGGCTGATAATATGATTTACCGCAGCCGCGAGTCGGTGTATTCTGAATTTTCAGTCGAACTTGTTGCCGAACCTGCAGACGCAGGCTTCGTAAACGGTTCAGGCTATTATCTCTTCGGCGACCGTGCACAACTTAATGCCTCCCCTTCCAACGGCTATCAGTTCGTGTGCTGGATGAACCAAGACGGCGACACTATCTCCTGTGATCCAGACTACAGGCATTTCGTTACTCGCAACAACCTTATCACTGCTCTATTCGATGAAGTTTCAGACATGCCGGAGTTTTCATCGAACTCAACTTTAATATGGCCCAACCCCGTTTCCGATGTCTTATCCATAGATGGACTGCATGACAATGATATTATAACAATTTACGATGTAACAGGCTGTATGGTTTACCGACAATCTTATCACGGCAACACCGGGATAAACATGAGCACTCTCAATTCCGGAATTTACTTCATGAGTGTTGAATCCGTCTCGGGAAAATCTGTATTGAAACTTGTAAAACAATAATCTTATTATCATTAATATAAAAAAGAAAGGAAAAAATAGTTACATTTAACATCATTAACCGGTGGACTTTTTGAGCCTGATTTATAATACTTTGAAAATCATGCATATATACCAATAAATCAATCAAAGGAGTTATATTTATATTGATAATCAATTAATTTATAATAATTTGTCGGACTCCCATGAAATCCATAATGTTTTTCACTCCTAAATAACATTTTTGTTCTTAAATAAATATCACACAAAGTAGAGACGTCATGCCATGGCGTCTCTTCAATTCGTTGAAAAATAACATTTGTCCATAAATAAATTTCATATAAAGATTTTATCCCTACAGCAATGATTTACAATAATTAATATAGCACCAATACAAAGACAAACCAAACATTGAAACTTATGAAAAGAAAATTCCACATTGATTTTTATTTCTCAGACTTTTACCTGACAATAATGAATAAGAAATCCATGTATTTTCATCTGCCTTTTAAGACATCTTTTGTATCAATATCATTTTCTCGGTCAACATTCTGCTTGTTTAATCTATAAAAGAAGGATACATTCAGGATACATCAAGGATACATTCAGGATACATAAATCATATTTATGGATACATTTAGGATACATTTATCTGTTTTTTCAACATTTAATATATCCCATATCAAAAATAAAACCTGGTCCATTTTTGTTGTAACAATAGTCTTTCTGTCTTCAAACCCTTGTAAGCATCAAAAACACAACATTGATTTTTAATAATTTGTTATAATGAGACACAGCATGTCAATCCCATGTCATGACGACATCATTCCGTTTCAGTCCGAAAGTTTACCATTCATCAGCCAGTCCGGGTCAAAACGGTAAAACACCATCTCATAGCCATCTTCATCATGTTGTTTTTCCTCGACATACAGTCCAATCGTACCGTCCTGGAGCACACACAATGAAGAATAAGCCGAATAACGCGGCACCACACATTTGCCAAGATGCCATGTCGAACCTTCATCGAGACTATAATAAACCGAAACATCGCGTCGTGTATCGCCCTGGGGCAGTGAGTGCAGCAATATGTCACGTTTGCCGATACCGTCGGCAAAAGAATAACGTATCATGTCACCGTTACAGGCAGGACCCGTCAAGTCATCCCATTCAGACACGGTATCATTCCAGCTAATACCGCCGTCATGCGATATATTGTACCATCGTTTTCCTGAATGTCTAATGCTCATCAGTATAGATCCGTCGGCGAGTTCAGTCACTTTCGCCTCGTCGCCGCCTTGTGAAGCACGCTGCGACAAATGCCAGGTCTCGCCATTATCGTCTGAATAAACGACATAATTGTTAAGTTTATATTCATCATTTTCACGTACGGCGGCGACGAACATGACACGTCCGTTTCGTGTCACCAATCCGTTGCCGGAGCCAAAGAACGAGGCTCTCCATGTCTGACGTACCGGGTCGGGACAATCTTTTCCGAAGATATAAGGAGTGATATCTCTCGGCTCGCTCCATGTCCTGCCGTTATCATAGCTTCGCACCATATAAGAACGTTGCGGATTGTCAGCCGTTGACTCCCACAAGCCGCAGCCGCCGACAAAAACCGCTATCAACACATTGTCATCTGCAGCACGCGACACGGCACAATCGCCATAGCCGGCGCCTCTGCCTTTCCCTTCCGCCACAACGACAGGCTCGCTCCACGTCCTGCCATTATCCGTACTATATCTGCAGACAATGTCGATATCTTCAGGAAGGTCAGCCTCACTGAACTTGCGTCTGTCGGTAAATGACACAATACTGCCGTCGGATGCAGTAATAACGGCAGGAATCCTGTAATTTTGCGAGCCATAGTCTCCCGGCGAGAACAACAAAGTCCTCTCCACACCTTCCTGTGCCGCCATATTAGTCATGAATACTGACAGCATTATAAAAGCAATAAATATCTTTGCGGTTTTCATAACATTTCTTTTGCAGCAAAGATAATACAAAGTAATGAAAGCGAATATACGACAGAATAAGAATATTGCATCTTCACAATAACATCTGTTATTCTGACAACTGACGATGCCGGAACACAGGCAATCACCTATCTTTCATGAAAATGAGGTATAGTATTTAACAAAAAACAGCAGACTGTCGGCCCCCGACATCATTGAAATCTGTTTCAAATGATAATGGAATGTCTCAAGAAATATTTTCATTTATTGCCAACATAATGTATTACATGAAAAATTCAAGTACATCAATATAATTATGACAATTCCACGAATTTCGACTTATTTCATAAACATCATTTCATATTATCGAGAAATAAGATTAGACAAAATAATTATTCACAATATCATTTTAATCGATAAAATCGAGTACTTTTGCAAGTAAATAAATATCATGCTTTTCAAGGACACAAAATATTTGGATTTCAAGTTTCCAGAACCTCAATATTTAGGAGCGAAATATATTCACAGAGGATGGATTGCTCAATATATCCCGGATGACGTCAATACAGTGCTGGACGCCTTCTCCGGTTCACAATCCATAGCATATATGCTCAAACAACTTGGTAAAAAGGTCATTACCAATGATTTTTTAAGTTTTAACAATCTTACCGGCAAGGCTCTGATAGAAAATCCTGGATTTATACTTGAAAAACATGATATTGAAATTCTTTTTTCAGACAACAGCAATCCTTCTGAGTTCAATTTAATTGACAAATTATACTCCGGTTTGTTTTTCCGGCATGAAGATTCCGTATTTGCCGATAGTTTTCGCAGCAATGTCCACAAACTGAACAATCAATATAAGCAAGCATTGGCATTGACTATAATGTGCAGAAGCATGACACGAAAAGTTACCATGGGTCATTTTGCTCATACTCAAGCATTGGTGTATGCTGCTGATCCTGCCCGTGTAAAACGCAATCGCAGTTTAATAAGACCATTAAAAGAATTGTTTACGGATTTACTTCCCGACTACAATGCTGCAATTTTCGACAACAAACAAAAAAATATCAGTTATAATAAAAACATTCTCGAACTATTGCCTCTGTTGAAAGACATAGACTTGGTATATTTTGACCCTCCATATTGCAACAGTCATGCTGACTATCAGTCATTTTACCATTTGTTGGAGACTTATGTCGAATATTGGAAAGACAAACAGTTTGTAAACGGGACCAAACGATATGAACCCAAAAGATACAGCGGATTTGACAAAAACAGTGAAGCTGTTTCAAGTCTTAAATTAATGTTCGAGCGTGCTAATCACATTCCCAATTGGCTGATAAGTTACAATGATCGCAGTTATCCCGACATTGATACTATGATTGAGTTGATAGAACCTTACCGTAATGTAAAGATAAAAAGAAAGACATATAATACGGGTCGCGGTGGAAAAGGCAGCGTAGCCGGAAGCAGTGAAATCCTTTTAGTGTGTACAACAAAATAAACACTTGCAATCATGACAAATTTTGAAAAATGGAATAAAGCATTCAAAACACAAGACCTGTATGCATTCAACCACAACGAAAATGCTGTCCTATGGCTCAAAGTCAGAGCAATATGTAGAGGCAAACAAATACAACATTTTATTAATGAGAATAAAATAACTCTTTCTTCCTCCAAAATTGCAGAACAAAACGCTGAACTCTTTGAAATACTCGAAACAATGCCGGATGCCATGCAACGCCTTGATGCTTTCTTAAATGAAAAAGACAATGAATGGTATAATACAATGGGAATAAACAATGATACTCTCAAAGAAGATTCATATAAGGTACGTCATTATGTTTGGGGTGGAGACCGAAACAACTCATTGGATAAACATCTCATAAGTAAATATGTAAAAGTTATCAGTAATTATGATGAATTGTTATGCAAACAAAACGAAATAGCTGAAGATGCCTGGAATTATATACAAACAAGTTGGTATAACAATTGGACGTCATATTTGATTGAATCGTTATTTAAGAAACATGAAAGAGTAATCTCTGCAGTAGGTGAAATAAAAAGTATCGATTTTTTTATTGACAACATTCCTATCGATCTGAAAGTTACATTTTTTCCAAATCAATAAATGGATGAAAAAATAAAAGCCAAACTCGGTAAAAAAGAACTTACCTGGTTAAAACAAAAAGCCAAGGAACTCGGAATCACTGCTGACAACACATTAACAGAAACACAACAAATATATACGTTGTCTGAAAAATTATCCGAGATCGGCAATACTGAGATTCTTCAAGAATTGAATAACAAACGTAAAGAAGTTATTAACGAATCACAGGCAAATACAATTGAACTTATGACATGGTTATATACCAATCAAGGAGAAATGCGTTTCGGTGCAGAAAACAGACTTTTTGTAATTCTTGCAGATTCTACAGACATAAGTCAGTCTTGGAAAATGAAACGTGCATTCTCTTTAATAGAGCCTAAAATAAAAGATTATTTAAACAATTTTAACAGTGACATTTTGAAAACGATAAACTACTCATTCAAAGGAAATCATTATAAGAGTTTGGCTGATGCAATCTTTATCATCAAATAACATCTGCCATTTTATGATTTACATGTTTAAAAAGTAATACGAATTACCGATTATTTCAAAATTACACCCAAATCCCAACTTCAACACCAAGTTATCATGTCGTCATGAAAACAAAGGTCACTGTCATCAACCGGCATACCAATCCTTAAATTCCGTAACTCTCGCCTTGCTTACTATGATACGTTCGCTTACCGGCACTTTAAGATTCAACGACACCTTATTTCCAAACCATACCGAAACATCTTTTATGGCATCATGCGACACTATATATTGCCTGTTGGCACGAAAAAACTTTTGCGGATTAAGTTGTTTCATCAACTCGTCAAGATTGTCGCTTAGATAATATATTTTTTCATCAAATGCAACTGCCTTGATAGTCTTGGCATCTATAAATATGTATGCTATATCCGAAGTGGCAAGAGGTATGAGCTTATCCTGTTTGGGAACAAGAAAATACGATTTGTAATGTCGTTCTCCCATAGCGAATTTTTTAACAAATTCATTTATTACGGAAGAATGCTCATACTTCTCACCTGTCAAATTACGGTATTTTGTCATTGCCTTATAGACATCTTCTTTACTAATAGGTTTCAGAAGATAATCTATACTGTTGACTTTAAAAGCTTTAAGTGCATATTCATTATATGCGGTAGTGAATATTATGGGACATTTGATATCCACTTTTTCAAAGATAAGAAAAGAAGAGCCGTCAGCAAGATTGATATCCAAAAACACCAGGTCCGGTGTCTCATGAGTCTCGAACCATTCAACACTATCTTCAACAGTCTGCAACACCGTCAGGATTTCTACATCAGGTTCTATCTCTTTCACTATCTTGCAAAGTACATCAGCTGCAAGATGTTCATCTTCAATAATCAGTATTTTCATATCATTTTCGGTTTAAACAATGCCACTTTCACCTCAAAACGTCCATCTATTTTCTTGATATCTATGTCTCTTCCACATTTCAAACGCTGTCTTTCCGACAAATTGGCAAGACCTATACCGTTTCCCGATTCCATACCCTTTTTTGGTTGTATTTTATTACTTACTGTAACTACAGATTCATCTTTATCAGCAGTTACATCAATAGTCAACGGTGTCTTGTCACTGATAACATTGTGTTTTACCGCATTCTCTATCAATATCTGAACACTTAACGGCAATATCATATACTGTAATACATCGCCATCAATATTATTATAATTGATTTTTATGCTCTCACCGAATCGTATCTGCAACAAATTGCAATATGACTTGCAAAAATCTATCTCCTGTGACAAAGTGACAGAGTCTTCATTACGTAGCGTATAACGCAGCACCTCCGACAATTCCTTGATAAATACCGATGCTTTATCGGTATCCAACCTTACAAGTGACTGCAAAGTATTGAGAGAGTTAAAAATAAAATGCGGATTCAATTGATTTTTAAGCACTTCATAACGTGAACGCAGGTTCTCCGATATTAATATCTCATTATCTATTTCCATCTTCTTCCTATTGTAATCCGAAAGCATCAGATGAGAAGACAATATCACCATCAATGTTACTATGATATTGCGCAAAAAGTCATTACGTACCATCATGACATAAAAATGAGTTGGCCTGACATCATTTTTATCAATAAAAACAACATACAGTACAAGCATTATCGCGGTCATCAACAATGTTATCATCAACGAGCCTGTCACTTCCAAAAATATTTTCCATCCCTTTTTCAGGTTGAGACGTGTATATATCTGAAAATCGTATAGATAAACAACAAATGCAAGTATTATCACCAACAACAGATTAAACAACATCTTTTCAAGATGTATCGGAGGTCTTCTCCAATAGTTGCCATGTTGTATAAGGAACTCATCACTAAAATACAAACTCAGGAATACACCAATATGTATTAACAAACCTATTGCCACCGACAATATCAAAAAGGTCTTTATGCTTGCATAATATTTGTTGTTATTCATATCTCAAAGCATTAATAGGGTCGAGTGAAGAAGCTTTCTTGGCAGGGTACCATCCGAAGAAGACACCTGTTGCAGCACATACCAAAAATGACAACAACACCGCCGGAGTACTTATAATAAACGGCCATCCTTGCCAAACAGACAAACCGTATGAGATAAGCAGTCCAAAAACTATGCCAATAAGGCCGCCAATAAGGCTCAATATAACGCTTTCGCATAAGAACTGCATCAAAATGCTACTGCTATGCGCACCTATTGCCATCCTCAGACCTATCTCCTTGGTACGTTCTGTAACAGTGACATACATGATATTCATGATTCCTATGCCTCCTACTATCAGCGATATGGCAGCTATGGCAGTCAACAATGTAGTCATCATGCCGCTTATGGATGACATCATCTCCAACATCTCCGCCTGTGTACGCACCTCAAAGTCATCGTCTGCGCCATCCTTGATTTTGTGTGAGGCACGCAACAAGGTTTCTATTTCTTTGACAGCCTCATCAGCCACGGATTCCGACATGGCAGAAGCCATTATCATGTGTATGTAATCAATGCCCAACATACGTTTCTGCACTGTGGTATAAGGCATTATCAAGACATCATCCTGATCTTCTCCCATCTGATTCTCTCCTTTGGCTTTCAATGTGCCTATTACCTTCACCGGCATGTTGCCAACCCTTATCACCTTGCCTATGGGGTCTGTCCCTTCATCGAACAACTCTTCCACTATGGTCTGCCCTATCAACGCCACTTTGGAATATTTGCGTATGTCGTCGTCAGTGAAGTTGGCACCTGTTTCCAATTCGAATTTGCGTATCGACATAAGTTCCGTATTGCCTCCCATGATAGTGCCGGACCAGTTGTAATTGCCGTTTATTATCTGTGCACTTGCATTGAAGACAGGACTTACCGCCGAAAGATAATGAGCCTTTTCCTCAATAAGCTGCACATCTTTTATCTTCAACGACTGCACATTGTCACGTCCTGTTGACACGCCCCGTTCTCTCATCCTTGCACGCATCACCATAATGAGATTGGTTCCCATCTGCGACACCTGATTATTAATGCTCGCCTGGGAACTCTCGCCGACTCCTACCATGGTAATGACAGACGAGATACCTATTACTATGCCCAACATGGTGAGCAATGCCCTTGTCTTGTTCCGCATCAAAGCGGTATAAGCTATTTTTGTCAGATTAAATATATTCATCTCTCAACATTTTATTCGTCAATATCAGGAGGCATCTCTTCGAGAGCCTTACGTGCCGACCTGTATTCGGCTTTACCATCGCTAATAATATGTCCGTCGCGCAACATAATAGTGCGTGAAGTAAAAGTGGCGATGTCGGATTCATGAGTTACAAAAGCTATCGTTTTACCTTTGCCGTTAAGTTCCTGAAACAGGCTCATTATCTCGAACGACGTTCTTGTATCTAAGTTTCCCGTCGCCTCGTCAGCCAACAATATCACTGGGTCGTTGACTATGGCGCGTGCTATTGCCACACGTTGCTGTTGTCCTCCTGACAACTGATTGGGCATGTGTTCCATACGGTCTTTCAGTCCCACCAGCTCGAGAGCTTCTATTGCACGTTCCCTACGTTCCCTGACAGATATTTTGTTGTTGTACAACAGAGGCAACTCCACATTTTCTATGGCAGACGTACGCGGCAAGAGGTTATACGACTGAAACACAAAGCCTATCTTGTGGTTTCTGATGTCAGCAAGTTCATTGCGCGAGCGGTCTTTCACCGAGATGCCGTCTATGTAGTACGTTCCTGAAGTAGGAGTATCCAGACAACCCAGAATATTGAGCATGGTAGATTTGCCGCTGCCGCTCGAGCCCATGATACTCACGAACTCACCGGGATATATCTCGAAAGACACTCCTTTCAAGGCATGAACTTCTTCACCGCCCACCATGAAGGTTCGCCTCAGATTCTCTATTTTCAATATAGGATGTGCCATTATTTACTCTTGTTTTTATCGTTGTTGTTTTTTCTTCCGGGAGGTGTAGGCATGAAAGGATTGGAGTCCTGCCTTGAAGTTTTCTGTTTTTTTGTCACAAAATTAGCCGACAGCACTATGGAATCGCCTTCTGCAACGCCATTTCTCACAATTTTGTAAACCCCGTCGCTTATGTCAGTACTGATAAAACGCGGAGTCATGACGCCTTCATTCAACACCCATACCATTTCCGAATCTCTATTCTCTTTTCCCGGCATCATTGCAGTAGCATGAGAGTTCTTGGCACGTGCATCATTTTTGTCAAACGACTCCATCACCTTTTGCGAAGGAGTGAAATTCAATGCCTCTACCGGCACAGCCAAACCGGAATGTTCTTCCGTCACTATGGTGACGCTTGCCGTCATGCCGGGAAGCAGTTTGTAATCAGGATTGGGAGCTTCTATTATCACGGTATATGTCACCACGTTGTTAGTGGTAGTAGGTTCCAGTCTTATCTGCTGCACCTCGCCATGGAAAACGTCGTTTATATAGGCATCCACCGTAAACTCCACTTTCTGCCCCTCTTTCACCTGGCCTATGTCAGCTTCATCGACGTCGGCCTCCACTTTCATCTGTGTAAGGTCATTGGCAATGGTAAAAAGAGTAGGAGTGCTATAAGAAGCAGCCACTGTCTGACCCTCCTCCACTTCACGCGACAACACCACGCCGTCAATAGGAGAATATATCTCTGCATAGCCGAGATTCACCTTTGCCTGGTCGAGGTTGGACTTGGCATTCTGCAGTTGTGTCTCCGCCTTTACAAGGTCGTTGCTTGCCTCTTCATAGTTCACCTTCGTCGTGGCATTAGCCTCGTACAACAGCTTGGTTCTCTCGAAGTTACCGGAAGAATATTCCAACTCGCTCTCAGCACTTTTGAGCGATGCTTCAGCCTGACGTACATTCTCCAAAAGATTGGACTTGTCCAACTCGGCAAGTATCTGTCCTTTTTTTACCTCGCTGTTGTAATCCACAAAGATTTTATCTATCTCACCCGACACCTGTGTTCCCACCGTAACCTGTTCCACAGGCTGAATGGTACCGGTAGCAGTGACGGTATTTATAACAGTATAGTCCTCCACTGTATATGTCCTGACAACAAGTTCTTCATCATCATGCATCAGTATAATTACAGCTATTACAATGACAGCAGCGGCTGCAAGAGCCCAAATTAACTTTCTTCGTTTTTTCATAATATAATATTTACTTCAAAATGTTATCTTTTTTCCCATATAAATATCCAATATCTTCCTTTGCAATATAAAAGAATACTTGTTCTGTATATAGCTGTTCAGAGCTTCCGTATATCCGAGTTGCTGAGAAAGCAAGTCATAAGCGGTGATGGTGCCATACAGAAACTGTGAATTATAAGCCTCGAAGGACTTCAGGTATGCATCTGCCGAGAGTTTTGACACCTTATATTTGTTATACGTTGACAACACATTGTAATACTCCTCTGTCACGGTCTGTCTCAAGACGAAGCGGCTGTTTGCCAAAGACAACTGTGTACGTTGCAATTCTATTTCACTTTGTTTTACCTTAAGCCTGGTATTGCCTTTATTATATATTGGAATACTGAGCGACAAGCTGACACTCTCCGACAGCTCATTAACCAATTGATTCCCCATATTACCCCAACCACTGTGTCCGGTATTCAGACCGGCGCCGACACTGACAGAAGGCAACATGTCGGATTTGGACAGTTTCACATTCATGCCGGCAATATCTATGTCATATTGTCCCATTTTCAACTCGGGAGAATATGACTCGGCGGCCGACAATGCCTCTTCCAAGGAAGGCAACACCGACAGCTGCGCTATATCTGCCGTGTCGGGAAATATCACCTCCAACGGCGTCGAGGCATCCATAGACATCAACAGCTTCAAGTTCAACAAGCTGTTTTCAATGGCAATACGGGTATCCACCACATTGTTGGTATCCGTGGCATACTGAGCCTCAAGAAGCAGATAATCGCTCTCTATCATGGCGCCTGCCTCGAATTTCACGGCGCCCTGCCTCATGATCTCATAGCTGCTGTTCAACACCTCCTCCTGATATTTCAACAACTCTTCATTACCCAGAATGGTAAGAAATGCCTGTAATATCTGAATAGACAGGTTGTCATCATACTGTTGCAACTCCATACCCGCCTGTTCCAAGGCAAGTTCCTGTATCTCAATATTATTCTTGATACTACCTCCCTGATATACCGACACGGAGGCATCAATGCCGGCACTGCCGGAAAAAAGACTGCCGTCATTGCTGTTGGAAAAGCCTTCACTGACATGCGCACTCACCGAAGGCAACCTGTCTCTCTTGGACTGTTGCAACGACAAATCCTGCGACTGCCGCGTCAACTCCAACGACTGCCTCTCATAACTGTTGCCATAAGCATAGTTGATGCAATCTTCAAAAGTGAACCTGACAACGGCTTCTTTTTGCTCTTCTTGTCCGACACATCTTAATGCCAACATCAAGACTGTTACCATTAATATTATCCTCATAGTTCTCAGTTTTATGGTACAAAATTATTCCACACATAAATTCTTATATCAAAAATATTACTGAAACAGCAAAATCGGAAGTTGAAACGCCATTTTCACAATCTCATTTTACATGCCTTCCCGAGCAAAACCTCATTATTTCTGTTGAATTTCACTATTTTTACTATCGTAAAGACTGAAATATTCCAATATAATCACAAACAACAGATTTTTCTATCCTTAGATTACTGTAATTTAAAAATTATATTTACAATAATTTGATTGATAATCAAAATGTTACAGCAATTGTTAATATCTTTTTAAAAAAATATCAATTTTTTATGCACTATTTATAAAAATTCTCTTATCTTTGCGGTCTGCAAGCAATAGGAGAATTTTGGATAGGTTTTATAAGTTATGATTATTGTGCAAACTCTAAAAAACAATGTAGGGTTGTCATACGTCATGATAAGAAAAATGTAAAATGTTGTAAGTTATGAAAATAAAAGACATTTTAAAAAGGCTGGGGAACAAATATCTGATTGCCACACTGTTGTTTGCGGCAATAGTGGTATTTTTCGACCAGTATAATTTTTCTTATCATAAAAAAAATTACAGGGAACTTGAAAATTTGAGGAACACCGCCCGCAATTATGAGGAGAAAATCAGGGAACAGAACGAAACCATCAAGAGATTGGAGAGTGATTCCGCTTACATTGAAAAGATTGCCCGAGAAAAATACATGATGAAAAGAAGCAACGAGACGATTTATGTTCTCGATAACGACGACGAGAATTAATATTGCATAAAATTGAAATGAAAACCAAAAAAATAACTAAATCAACTGAGAAAATGAAAAAAATGAAAAAATTGGCGATTGCCTTTGCAATTGCATGTTGCATCGCACCAGGCGTGCATGCACAATCCGACGCGTTCTTCAACTGGACCGACGACACTCGTGCAGGAAGAGACGGTACTGTTGATATCTCATCTCCCAACAACGGAGGTTTCGGTATTCAATCATTGAACCAGGATCCGCCCACCACACCTTTGGGAGGAGGTCTGTTGCTGTTGACTGCTGCCGGACTCGGTTATGTCGCGATTAAAAAAAGAAATGCTAACAAAAAAAATGATGTGTTATGAAAAGAAGTGTATTGTTAATTTCAGCTTTTGCCGTTTTCGGTCTGTTGTTTACTCAATGTAAGAAAAACCAGGAGGTGCTTCCCGTCATACCTTCAGGCGAGAAAATAGACGTGACACTTAACGTGCCCAACAATGGGGGAAGCAAGACAAGTATTGCGGACGACGGCACCATAGTATGGACCGGTAACGACAAGATAGTGGTTTGTTATTCGGGAGGTAATGGTAATTTGAATTATAAAGGTGTAGTCGGTATTTTGTCCATCACCAACAATGTTAACGCCAATGTGGCTACTTTTACAGGTCAGATAACCCTTATGGGTGATCAGACTGCTGAAAACTTCGCTTCATACTTGTATGATTTCCACTATCTCGGGTCTGATTTCGATGTAAGTACCATATTAAACGATGATGGTTCGTATAACGCATCATATACGCTCGACTTTACCAACCAGGACGGCACATTGGCAGGTCTCTCAAAACTTCACTATGCCATGGGAACCGGCAATTTCAAGAATGTCAATGAAACTATACTGCTAATCTCGTCCTTGAAAACAAGATTTGTGTCTTCTCATACGATGTAACCGCCATGGTGGACCAAACCAACACGTATGCCGTTGACAACTTTTATATGACATTCACCGGTTCGGTTGTGCCAAACACAAAACTTACCGTAGGTTTTACCGGAGGTTATACCTATGACAACACCACAAAATCCATTTACGTAGGAAAACCCACAAAACAATCCGACGGCTCATACAAACTCTATGTGATACTGCCGGGTTATGATCCTTCTGCCTTACCGGGTGATGTCAATGTACAGTTTTTCAGCGACTCTTATTCTCAGAATGCCGCAATAACTCATCCAAGTGCTTACTTCGGCTATAATTCTTACAACGGAGGAACTTCCGCCAATGTGACATCCATAACAAACGCCACATATATGCTCAATGAAAACTGTGCAAGAGGTATCTTCAAAACTGCCAAGGGTCGTATTATCAGAATTGCCAAGGGTAATTTAAAATATGTGAATGGAGAAGCTTCTTTACACACATCACAAGTAAATGCTTATTTAGGAACTAATTCTTCTGAAGGCTTTGATCATTTTGCTTTCGGTGCCACAGGCGTCGACGGTGCCCCGTCTCCTTTGAACCTTTACAATTATCAGTCAGGTAGTTCATGGTATTATACCGAAGGCACTTATCTGACAGGTAGTTTTGATTATGGCAAGATGTTAAACATTGGAACAAGTTTTGCAACAATGACTACAGACGACTTTAGTGCCTTTGAGGACTACAATATAGGGAGCACCACATATTCTTCTCCAGTCTTACCTTCAAAAGCAAATGTTACCCAAAATATACTCTATATAGTAAATGACATAACTTTAAAACCAAAAGAATTAAATGAGTCAGATATTACTTTATATGAAAAGAAGTATAATGCTATATTCTTTTTATGCACAGGATACAACAGCAATCCGGAAGATAATAATGGAATTACATCATGGTCTGTATATCCTTCAAACTATTGGATTGCTGACGGCTACAACGGCGACACTTACAATATGTTAAATCCCAACACCGGCAAGATAGAGAAAGTTGGTTCTGAAATTGTAGAAGGCGAAGGTTATCCAGTACGTCTTGTTCATACTGAATTCGACCCACAAATTCCAGTAATCAATAAGGCATTATAATTTTTTGTAAATATTAAAATCGTTTCCAAGGGGCACCTCAGATCAAACATGGAGGTGTCCTTTGTTTTTTAGTCTTCATGAATCATCCAACATACTCTCACTTCATCAAAAAACCTACATAAACTGCAACGGATAATCACAAACAGACATGACAAGTCAGACTTACAGCCTTACTTACTGAAAGTCATCTCAAAGTTTTCATTAATTATCTTTTATTCTATCCCTCATCCATCAAATCGTCTTTCATATTTTCCCGTCTCATAAAAAAAACACACCTTATTATTAATAACTGACAAAAAACACCGACAAAGACACCAAATAAATCGTCAGTAAATATTCATTGATTTTCATTGAGTTATTTTTTATTTCTTTAAAATGACATCATCACAAATACATTATCATTTTACTCAAAAACATCTCAATTAATTTTTTTTAAACATTTTCAAAAGACCTTAGAACAATTATTTGTTTGAGATGTTATTTCCTGCTGAGACAGTTTCGCTTTACCGGCATCTGCCATTTTAAAGTATCAAAAAAAACAAGAATTGCAAAATGCCGAAAAGTTGTCATCATTTTTATTAACAAATTAAAAAACAAGACTATAAAAACTTGAAAAGATATTTAATGCGAAACTATATTATGAAAAAACTACGAGGCAATTAATGTCTCGTAGCAATTATGAATACAATTAAACGAAAATATTATTGTAAGTCAACAAATTTAATTAATCATCAAATCAACAGGAAAATGAAAAAATTAAAAAAAATGAAAAGATTCGTCATTGCCGTAGCAATTGCATGTTGCATTGCGCCGACAACACATGCACAATCAGACCGGTTTTTCAACTGGAGCGATGATGCGAGGACAGGAAGAGACGGGACAAGTATAGACATCACGTCTCCCAACAACGGAGGTTTCGGTATTCAATCATTGAACCAGGATCCGCCCACCACACCTTTGGGAGGAGGTCTGTTGCTGTTGACAGCTGCCGGACTCGGTTATGTAGTAATTAAAAGAAGTGCTAACAAAAAAAATGATGTGTTATGAAAAGAAGTGTATTGTTAATTTCAGCTTTTGCCGTTTTCGGTCTGTTGTTCACTCAATGTAAGAAAAATACGGAAGTGCTTCCTGTTGTTCCCACAGGTGATAAAATCAATGTGTCGCTCAATATTCCAAACAATGGTGGCAGCAAGACAAGTATTTCGGACAACGGCACCATAGTATGGACAGGTAACGACAAGATCGTGGTTTGTTATACCGAAGGAACCACTACAGGTGTTGCAGGCATTTTGTCCATCACCAACAATGTTAACACCAATGTGGCTACTTTTACAGGTCAGATAACCCTTATGGGTGATCAGACTGCTGAAAACTTCGCTTCATACTCTTATGATTTCCACTATCTCGGTACTAATTTCAGTGAAAGTGCCATAACAAACAGCACCGGTTCGTATAATACATCATATACGCTCGACTTCACCAACCAGGACGGCACATTGGCAAGTCTTCCGGAACTTCAATATGCCATGGGAACCGGCAATTTCAAAAATGTCAATGGAAATTGGACTGCAAATCTCAACTTGCTCAACAGAGTCTGCCTTTTCTCATACGATGTAACCGACATGGTGGACCAAACCAACACGTATGCCGTTGACAACTTTTATATGACATTCACCGGTTCGGTTGTGCCAAACACAAAACTTACCGTAGGTTTTACCGGAGGTTATACCTATGACAACACCACAAAATCCATTTACGTAGGAAAACCCACAAAACAATCCGACGGCTCATACAAACTCTATGTGATACTGCCGGGTTATGATCCTTCTGCCTTACCGGGTGATGTCAATGTACAGTTTTTCAGCGACTCTTATTCTCAGAATGCCGCAATAACTCATCCAAGTGCTTACTTCGGCTATAATTCTTACAACGGAGGAACTTCCACCAATGTGACATCCATAACAAACGCCACATATATGCTCAATGAGAACTGCACAAGAGGTATCTTCAAAACTGCCACAGGGCGTCTTATCAGATTTGCCAACGGCAATTTATATACCACTTTTAGCGGTTCTTTACAGTCTCCAAGCAATATTCAAACCAACATCTATACGTCACAGGTGAATGCCTGTTTGGGTTATAATGGCGCTGTAGCTTCCAATATGCGTTTCGACGATTATGCTTTCGGTGCCACAGGCGTCGGCGGTGCCCCGTCTCCTTTGAACCTTTACAATTATCAGTCAGGTACTCCATGGTATTATACGGGAGGCACTTCTCTGACAGGTGATTACGATTATGGCGTGATGTTAAGCAGCAGCACCTACACAACAAGTTTCGCAACAATGACGACAGACGACTATAGCGCTTTCAACAACACAAATTACAACATAGGAAGTGCACTTTACACAAGTAGCGTTACACCATCAAAGGCAGTCGAGAATCAATATATTCTTTATATAGTAAACAACAAGAACATCAAACCGACTTCATTGTCATCGGATTCCATCCAGAAATATGAAGACATGTACAATGCCATATTCATGTTATGTGCAGGATACAACTCCAATCCGAGTACCTATGGAAGCACATCATGGCAATATTCTCCTTCATACTATTGGATTGCTGACGGCAACAGCAACAGCACTCTGAACATGTTAAATGCTTCAACCGGCAACATAGAATCCGTCGATCCTTCAGATGTAGAAGGCGAAGGTTATCCTGTACGTCTCGTACATACGGAATTCAATCCTAATTAACAGGTATTATAATTTTTTTGTAAATATTTTATCAATTCTTGAAACGAGAGTGTCGCCTTTGAGCTGACACTCTCGTTTTTATTATTTTTCAATATGAAAAAGCATTTTTATGTATTATATATGTTATTAGATATATATATATTTTATTATTTTTTTCAATTTTTATCATATTGGCATAATTTATTGTTAACTTTGCAGGAACAAATTCACAATTATGAAAAGAATATCATTGTTTGTATTGTTTATCATCTCTTTATCGACCCTTCATGCACAGGATGACTATCAAAGATATATGGATTCCGTCAACAGAGCCATGAAACAGATGGTAGATGAAAGTAAAAACGAACTGCAACAAATACAAAAAGAATATAAAAGTTTCATAGAGGAGCGCACTGCAGAGTTTGCAGAATTTATTGCCAATGAATGGAAGTTGTTCGAAGACTTCAAAGCCCATCAGTTGAGCATGACGATGCCCAAGTTGAAAAACATACCAAGTGCAAAAGAAAAAGCTCTTACAGATGCGCAATCGTCCATCGAATTCGCTTCTTCCATAGACTTGCCCAAGATAACACATGCAACAGCTACAGAATACGATGACATGGAGGATAACAGTTATTTGGTACGTAAACGGTTGGATAATAACGGAGTACAAGAACTGTCGCGCCCGTCGGCATCATACAGCCATATCAATGGAAAACTTGAAAACGACGTGGCGAGACTCAACTTTTACGGAAGACTCGTCGATATTCCCGTCAGTCCGGAATTGATGATTCATGCAAAAGGCACTGACGAGAAAGAAATATCGGAATACATTACAGATATAGCCAAATATCAGGAAGAAAGCCGTGCATTGTGGCAGGAACTTGCAAATATTGTAAACAACTTCGGACTTAACGAGTGGGGTTATTTCTGCCTATTACGTTCTTTGTCGGAAGTCTTGTTTCCCGACAATATGGAAGACAGAGTACTATTCTGTTTTTACATGCTGCGCAACGAAGGTAATTACAAAACACGTATAGCACGTGGCAAAGACACCGGCAAACTGACACTACTTCTTGCCTTAGACAATAAGAAAGAAGTCTATTCCTATATATTTTTCCGTTTCGACGAAAGCAAAGACGGGAAAAACAAAGTGAAATACTATGCCGTTTACGGTGGTGGCAATGCCGATGAAAGCGTTTATTCATACGACTTCTGCGAACAGGACGTGTCAAAGAAACAAATGAGCCTCGATTTCTACAATATCCTCAACATGGGAGAATGCGACCGTATGCGTAAAATTGACATCAAAAAAGTCAACAAAAGCATAGACATACCTTACAACAGCGCCCATCTTGCCTATCTCGACGATGTCCCAATGACAATATTTCCAATCTATTTTGTCTCTCCTTTGTCGATAGAAGCACAACAGTCGCTGAACCAAGGTTTAGAGGAACTGAAAAGACTTTACAATCCTGTACAGTTCATAGAAATACTGCTCAACATGGTGCAGACAGGATTTGATTACAAGACTGACGAAGAACAGTTCGGATATGAGAAATATTTCTATCCTGAAGAGGTAATAGGGTATCCATACAGCGACTGTGAAGACCGTTCCGCTCTGTTCTCATGGTTAGTGACTACATATACCAATGCGCAAGTCATAGGGTTGCAGTATGAAGGACATATATCAACAGCCGTATATTTCGGCAATGACGCCGATATAGATGGCGATGCCTTCAATTACGCCGGCAAGAAATATTATGTATGCGACCCTACATATACCAACGCATCCATAGGCATGACAATGCCTCAGTTTAAAAATGTCACACCAAAAATAATAAAGATAACACAAAGAAATCCGTAAGACATCGAACGGAGATGCATGGATTACAACGCCACGGCATTCCAGACATTACCGTCATAACACATCACTTCCTTGTAGCCTGCCGCTTTCAAGGCATTTTCCGCCTCGTCAAAACAGGATACTATCTCGGAAAAATGATGTGCATCCGAACTTATTATTACAGGTATTTCAAGTTCTTTCATCTTCTTGAACAGCCATTCTGAAGGATAAAAACCGTTATAACGTCCCTTATAGATGCCACGTGTGTTGATTTCCACAATAAGGTCTTTCTGTTTTATCAAATGCAAAGTCTCCATGACAAGATTGCGATACCAGGTTTCATCTTCGGTAAAATAACGGTTTCTGTTGTGCATCTTGATTTTGTCGAAATGCCCTATAATATCGAAAGACTCCGTTGTTATCATCTTGTTGTTCTGCTCAAAAAACGCCTTCACTCCCTTTCTGATGTCACCGCCGAACAAACGGTTCAATCCATCATCATAAGTCTTTGGATCAGGACCATCGATAAACCAAAGATTATCGAAGTCATCACCGATAAGATGTACGGAGCCGATAAGATAGTCCAGCCCGTGCTGTCTCTTATAATCATCAAAATTCACCTTTACACCTGGCAAATATTCCATTTCCATGGAAGAATAAAGATGTATCCTGTCTTTGTATTTCTCTTTTAAAGATTTCAGCAGAGCCACATAATTGTCAGTCATCTCATTTTTTATGGCGAAAGCATTTTTGAAAGGCACAGGAGAATGGTCTGATATGCCAAGAGCCTTCAGATCAAGACGCAGAGCCTCATTTACCAATTCCTCAGGTGATGACTTGCCATCGGAATAGCAGCTATGTGTATGAAAATTAAACTGTTGCATTTAAGAAGTTTTACAATAAAGAATCAGAAGACACTATTTTATACACTTTGTCGCCACGGCGGATGAGGGTTTTCACCGGCAAGGAACAAAGAACGCCTTTTTCTGCAGTTTTTACAGGTTCAAGGTCAACTCTGATCTCGCGTACGACATCTTCATAAACCCCGGTAGTAGGACCAATAATCATAATATCGTCATTTACACTGAGTTCGTTGGTCTCCATCTTGACCTCAGCGACACCTATCTTAGCAAAATAATTAGTCACTATGCCAACGTAAATTTTCGTCTTAGTAGCCTGAGAACCATAACGTCGGGTCCATTCCCCCATTTTGCGTCCGAGATAATAACCATCCCAAAAGTCTCTGTTATATACCGAGCGTAAACGTGTCATTCCGGCATCTATGAACGTTTTATCAAAAGTGCCGTTAGCGAGAGCATCGACAGCCTCACGATATACCGATACTGTCACTTTGGTATATTCCGGAGAACGACCGCGACCTTCAATTTTCAACACTTTGACGCCGGCATCGAGCACTCTGTCGAGAAAAGGCAAGGTACACAGGTCCTTCGGCGACATGATATATTCATTGTCGATGGCGAGTGTTATCTCATTATCTCTGTCTGTCACCTGATAAGCTCTACGACAAGGCTGTACACAGGCGCCTCTGTTGGCGGAAGAACCAAAATTGTCGAGGCTGAGATAACATTTGCCGGATACTGCCATACACAAGGCGCCATGACAGAACACCTCGATACGCACAAGCTTTCCATTAGGTCCTTTTATCTGCTGCTCCTCAATCTGCCGTGTGATATAACGCACCTGGTCCAAATTCAATTCGCGAGCTGTCACCATGACATCGGCAAACTGAGAATAATATCTGACAGCCTCCACATTAGTAACATTACACTGTGTAGAGATATGCACTTCAACGCCAATCTGCCGAGCATACTGTATCACACTCCGGTCGGAAGCTATTACAGCCGAAATGCCGTTGTCTTTCACAGCATCCAAAAGTCCTTGCATCTCTTCCATCTCAGAGTCGTAAACCACAGTATTGACAGTGACATAACTCTTGACACCGTTATCTCTGCAAATATCCGATATCATTTTAAGGTCATCGAGAGTAAAATTCTTGCTCGATTTGGAACGCATGTTAAGGTGTCCAATACCGAAATAAACCGAACCGGCGCCTGCCTGAATGGCAGCCGACAAGGCTTCGTAAGACCCTGCCGGTGCCATAATTTCTATATCTTTATAGTTGTTATTCAAAAGTCTGTATTTTTATTTATTATCTTTCTTTCTTAACTCTGCAGCTCTGTCTTCATAACCTTTTTTTCCGAGAAGGGCGAACATGTTTTTCTTGTAAGCCTCCACCCCGGGTTGATTGAAAGGATTCACACCGAGCATATATCCACTTATGGCACATGCCATCTCGAAGAAATAAATCAACTCACCCATCACCTCCGGCGAGATGCGCGGTATCTCCAACCTAATGTTGGGCACTCCTCCATCGACATGAGCCAAAATAGTAGCCTTCTCTGCGGTATGGTTGACAAAAGACAGACGCTTGCCGGCAATATAGTTC
The DNA here is from genome assembly GCF_056978975.1 of Candidatus Limimorpha avicola. NCBI lineage: Bacteria > Pseudomonadati > Bacteroidota > Bacteroidia > Bacteroidales > Candidatus Limimorpha > Candidatus Limimorpha avicola. Next base: position 16,178 of record NZ_DBMCYK010000001.1, on the reverse strand, counting down.
ATGGAGTCGAGATCCTCATCATCTTCAGGGATAAGTATCTCATTGTCAGAATTTTCAACAGAGATGACAGTCTCAAAGATATTGCGCAGTCCTTCCTGAATATATTGTCCCATAGAATGCAAATCGGTAGTAAAAGACACCGAAGCGGGGAATATGCCTTTATTGTCCTTGCCTTCGCTTTCGCCATACAGCTGTTTCCACCATTCCGAGAAATAAAGAAGACGAGGTTCATAATTGACGAGCAACTCCGTTGTCTTGCCGGTATGGTACAGGACCTGGCGAGCCACAGCATATCTTGCTATTTCATTGTCAGCATTTTCATTGGCGAGACAATAGTTCTGCATAATGCGTGCACCCTCAACAAGTTTTGCAATGTCGATGCCGGCGACAGCAATAGGGAGTAGTCCTACAGGAGTAAGTACTGAATAGCGGCCACCAACATCATCAGGTACCACGTATGTCTTATAACCCTCTTTGTCGGACAAAGTTTTCAAAGCGCCTTTGGCTCTGTCGGTAACAGCGACGATACGCGACCGGGCCTCTTTCTTGCCGTATTTCTTCTCTATATGATTTTTCAGGATACGAAAAGCCACGGCAGGCTCTGTAGTAGTGCCGGACTTTGATATTACTGTCATGGAGTATTCTTTTTTATCGAGAAGATGCAACAAGTCAGCGAGATAATCCTCACTCATATTGTTGCCTGCATAAACGATTTGAGTCTTCTCCTCACCCATAAGCTGAGTGAAATGAGAGCCGAGAGCTTCGATGACGGCACGCGCGCCAAGATAAGAGCCGCCTATGCCGACAACGACAAAGACATCCGATTTACGCCTCAGGTCCTCTGCCGTCGCCTTGATATCTTCAAGCATCACGGTGTCAATTTCTCCCGGCAAAGTCACCCATCCGAGGAAATCATTGCCGGCTCCTGTCTTGCCATAAATGACATCAAAAACAGATTCTACCTTGTCACTGTATTCTTTCATCTGATTGTCAGAGACAAAACCTTTCAAATAATCTAAATTAGTTTTTACATTCATATTGATACATTTTTATGTTGCGAAGTTACAACATATTATTGAAAAAAATATTGAAAAACGACAATAAGGACAAAAATACCTGATATTTTAAATTATTGTACTTCTATATCTTGATTTATCACAAAACTTATCATGCCTTATGGTGATAAATCTTGTTTTTGGTAATAAATCTTGTTTTGCTGAAACACGTTTTTTTCATAAAAACAGTTTTGTACAGTAATACGATACAAAAGTATTATCGAATGACAATATTATTTAACAAAACATAATGGCTGTCTAACAAAATCAGGCAACCACTATTAACACACTGAATTTAAAATCTTCAATACGTTTATATGACGTCTTTAATAGATCACATGTTTTTAGACCAATTATCCTTCAGTCCTACCGTTCTGTTAAATATAAGATGTTCCGGTGTGCTGTCTTTGTCAACAGTAAAATAGCCTATTCTCTGGAATTGGAAATGCTGTAACGGTTTCACATCGGCAAGATAGCTCTCGACATAACAGTTTTCTCTTATCTCCAGGGAGTCGGGATTTATCATCTGTTTCATTGCCTCCAATGGGGAACAATTTTGATTCTCCTGTATCTCGGCGAGAGTGTCACGAGGATTCTCCACATTCCAGAGTCTGTCATACAAACGCACCTCAGCTTTTATGCAATGGTCACAACTCACCCAATGCAACGTCCCTTTGACTTTACGATTACTTTCCGGCATACCGCTACGAGTCATAGGGTCATATTCTGCATAAATCTCCGTTATGCAACCATTATCATCTTTCTTACATCCCAAACATTTCACTATATAAGCATTTTTCAGCCTCACCTCCTGTCCCGGTGTCATTCTGAAATATTTCTTAGGAGCAATTTCCATAAAGTCATCACGTTCCACCCACAGTTCTCTGCTGAAAACAATATCATGAGAACCGGAGTTCTCGTCTTCCGGATTATTGACGGCATGCATCATCTCTGTCTGTCCTTCCGGATAGTTGGTTATTATCAGTTTCACCGGGTTTATCACCGCCGACACCCTTGTAGCACGAGCGTTAAGGTCATCACGTATGGCGCTTTCCAACAAGGCAAAGTCATTCAAGGCATCATAAGTAGTATAACCAATCTTATCAATGAAGTTACGTATAGCCTCCGGAGTATATCCACGACGGCGAAATCCGCACAAGGTAGGCATACGGGGGTCATCCCATCCATCAACAAGACCTTCTTTCACCAAGATGAGAAGATTACGTTTACTCATAAGGGTGTAGTTGAGATTCAACTTATTGAACTCAGTCTGACGCGGACGGTGGTCGTCAAGGTCCTTGCCTTCTTTCAGTTCATCGATGAAATAATCGTACAAAGGACGATGCACCACAAACTCGAGGGTACACAAAGAATGTGTGACGCCTTCGAAATAGTCACTCTGACCATGGGCGAAGTCATACATGGGATAAGCATACCATTTATTACCAGTACGATGATGAGGAGTCTTCACCACGCGATAGATGATAGGGTCGCGGAAGTGCATATTGGGATTTGCCATGTCTATCTTGGCACGAAGAACCATCTTGCCTTCTTCTATCTCACCGCTGTTCATCTTGTACAACAACGCCAAAGACTCTTCAACAGGTCTGTCTCTGTACGGACTGTTGATACCGGGCTGTGTAGGAGTACCTTTCTGCGAGGCTATTACTTCAGAACTCTGTTCATCGACATAAGCCTTGCCTTCTTTAACGAGACGCACGGCAAAATCCCACAACTGACTGAAATAATCAGAAGCATAATACTCATTACCCCACTGAAAACCGAGCCATTGTATGTCTTCCTTGATAGCATCGACATATTCGAGGTCTTCTTTAGTAGGATTGGTGTCGTCGAAACGGAGGTTACACACTCCTCCATACTTTGCCGCAATACCGAAGTCCAAGCAGATAGCTTTGGCGTGACCAATATGAAGATAACCATTAGGTTCAGGAGGAAACCGTGTCTGTACCCTGCCGTCATTCTTACCTTTTCTCAAATCTTCCTCTACCATCGCTTCAATAAAATTAAGCGACTTCTTTTCTTCTTTTAAATCTTCCTGATTATTCATTGCAGTTGTGTTTTATGTTGCAAAATTAAAATAAAATCATAAAAACGTTTATATATTTCTGAAATTTATGGATAATTCATATAAAGAAAGCAAAAATACTCCATAACATGTTCATCGCCGGCAACAAATAGAAGACATCATCTAGTATAGATTAGTTCAAACGTCTGTTTACCACCAAAGAATGGGAAAACAACTTGCCATCATCATAAACATAACTCATTGGTACCGCATAAAGACAGCCATTATCGCCATACAAGGCAAGTACGCATGATGTCATACTTTGTAAAAATGACAAAGCCCTCTTGATTTGAAAGTTATTGTTTTTCACGCCGCATATCTTTGAATATAGAATCTTCTTTCACTTCCTTTAATAAAACATTCATTTACCATTATTTCATAATTATAATATTTTAAATTATTCAATATTGAAGAACAAATATTTTCAATAATAAAAAACAAGTGAGGCATAATTGCCCCACTTGTAGCTTATACTTTCATCATAAACACGTTATTTTTGCCATTCTTTTATAAGCTGTTCATCTTCTTTACGGCATATCAACAATGTGTTACGGCTTTCGGCAACAATATAACCGTTCAATCCCTGTATCACCACTTTTTTCTCCATAGGGGTATGGACTACACAGTTGTTGCAGTCAATCATCTTGACTTCCTGCCCCACCACGGCATTGTTTGAAGCATCGAGAGGTAGATGAGTATAAAGGCTGCCCCAGGTACCGAGGTCACTCCAACCGAAACTTGCCGGATATACATACACCTCGTCAGCTTTTTCCATAACAGCATAATCTATGGAGATATTGGGACATGTCGGGAAATACTCGTTCACCATATCCTGCTCATTATCAGTATAGAAAGAAGGAGTTATCCTGTCGAAGACAGCATGAAGGTCAGGAACGAGAGAAGCAATGGTATCGACAACCATTTTTACATTCCAGACAAAGATGCCGGCATTCCAATAATAACCGCCATCCTGAAGATATGCCTTGGCGGTATTAATGTCAGGTTTCTCCTTGAAAGCCTCAACTTTTTTAATTGTGCCATTCTCATTGTCGCGAGCCTTGATATAGCCATAGCCGGTCTCGGGACGCGACGGCATCATGCCGAGGGTGAGTATGGCAGCACGGTTTGAGGTAAAACGAAGAGATTCTGAGATAACTCTCTTAAAATCAAGCACATCCATCACTATATGGTCAGCAGGAGAAAACACTAAATTGGCATCAGGATAACGTGCATATATCTTACGACTCACATATTCTATACAAGGAGCGGTATTGCGCATACAAGGCTCCAGAAGTATCTGTGTCTCTGGGACCATCGGGAGCTGCTCCATGACAATATTCTTATATCTTTGTGAAGTGACAACCCAGACGTTTTCTTGAGGAATGACGCCGTCGAAACGTTCTACCGTCATCTGTATCATGGATTTTCCTATGCCGAGCACATCGATAAACTGTTTAGGCATCTCCGCAGTACTCATTGGCCAAAAACGGCTGCCGACACCACCTGCCATTATTATAAGATGATTTTTATTCATATCATTGATTTTTATTTAATAAAAACTATATCTCATCATCAAAACGACCCGTCTAATCCGACATCATGACATGAATCATGTCAATCCTCAATGGGAAAAGCCGTCTTACCCTCTCTATAAGCGAGTTCCCATTTCCATGCCGACAATGTCATCTCGTCAATGCCACGAGAAGCCTTCCATCCGAGTTCTTTATTGGAGAATGAAGGGTCAGCCCACACCTTCACTATATCACCGGCGCGACGTCCTGTTATCTCATAGTTCAATTTCCTACCGGACATCTTCTCGAAAGAACGAATAGCTTCGAGGACAGAATAACCGTTGCCTGTTCCGAGGTTAAACACCTCAAACTGAGACTTCATCTTGCCATCTATCATTCTCTGCACCGCCACCACATGGGCTTGTGCGAGGTCCATGATGTGAATATAGTCGCGTATTGGAGTGCCATCGGGAGTGTCATAATCATCACCGAAGACACGTAACACCGGACGTATGCCGTATGCAGTCTGAGTGATATAAGGCATCAGATTGTTAGGCACGCCGAGAGGCAGTTCTCCGAGTTTGGCAGACTCATGTGCCCCGACAGGGTTGAAATAACGCAACGCTATACCATTCAATGTCTTATAGGCATTTATAGAGTCCTGTATTATCTCTTCCGCTATTTGTTTGGTATTGCCGTAAGGACTTTCAGCCTTCTTGATTGGAGCCTTCTCGGAGACAGGAAGATTCTCCGGGTCCGGTTGTCCGTAAACAGTACATGAAGAAGAAAAGACAATATTAGGCACTCCATACTGTTTCATCGCTTCCAAAACATTCATCAGAGAGAGCAGGTTGTTTCGATAATATTTTATCGGTTCATCCACTGATTCTCCCACTGCCTTGTGAGCAGCGAAATGAATGACGCCTTTGATGTCGGGATGACGACTGAAAAAATCATCTGTCTTAGCCTTATCTGCGAGGTCGAACGACTCGAACTCCGGACGAATGCCGGTAACAGACTCTATGGCATCCAAAGCCTGGATACGTGAGTTGAACAACGCATCGACAATGACGACGTCGAAGCCTTTCTGTTGCAGTTCCACAACAGTATGAGAACCAATATATCCGGTTCCTCCTGTAACAAGTATCTTCATATCTCTACAGTATTAAATCATAATCTTGCATCAATAATATTTCTGTCCAAGCAACCTTTTACGTCATATATCACTGCATTGTCTTTTGCAAAAGCCCTGACATCGAGTTTCAGGAACTCAGCATGAGCCACTGCCAAGATAATGGCATCATAACGTTTATCGGGAACATACTTCACTATGTCAACATCATATTCTTCTTTAACCTTACAAGCATCAGCGTGACAGTCGCAGACAGTGACATTATCGGTATATTCTTTAAATGTATTGTAAATATCAATTACTTTGGTATTTCTAATGTCGGGACAATTCTCCTTAAATGTAAATCCGAGAATCAGTATGTCGGAATTTTTCACCATGACACCCTTTTTATTCATAAAATGAATAGTCCGGTTTGCCACATAGGCACCCATGCCGTCGTTGAGGCGGCGAGCAGATGACATGATACGAGGAAAGATGCCGCACACCTGTGCTTTCTGAATAAGATAATAAGGGTCAACACCTATACAATGACCTCCAACAAGACCGGGAGTAAGTTTGATGAAGTTCCATTTGGACGATGCAGCTTCTATGACGTCGTGAGTATCAATATCCATGGCATTAAATATCTTGGCAAGCTCATTCATGAAAGCTATATTGACATCGCGCTGTGTGTTCTCTATTATTTTGGACGCCTCAGCCACTCTTATAGAAGGAGCACGGTGAGTACCATTGACAAGCACGGAGTTATACAGTTCATCGACAATGTCCGCCACTTGTGGAGTACTGCCGGAAGTGACTTTTTTTATTTTCTCCACCGTATGTTCCTTATCACCCGGGTTTATTCTCTCCGGAGAATAACCGGCAAAGAAATCCACATTATAACACAAGCCTGACACCTTCTCCACCACCGGGATACAGTCTTCTTCCGTCATACCGGGATATACCGTTGATTCATAAATGACAATATCATCCTTAGAGATGACGGTTCCTACTGTCTCGCTCGCCTTTACAAGAGGAGTGAGGTCCGGACGGTTGTTTTCATCCACAGGAGTCGGCACAGCAACAATATAAATATTGCAATCTCTGATATCCTCAATATCGGCAGTACATCTAAAGCCATTATTCAAAGCATCCTGTAACAACTCGTCAGACAATTCCAAAGTATCATCATGACCTGCCATAAGGGCATCTACACGTCTTTTGTTCTTGTCGAATCCTACAGTACAATACTTGGTAGAGAACAATCGCGCCAAAGGCAATCCCACATACCCCAAGCCTATAACACATATCTTTTTATCTTGCATGTCAAACATTTTCATTATTAACACCTATGCCGTAATAAACGAAGCCGGCATCTCTTATCTCGTTACGGTCGAAGATATTTCTTCCGTCGAATATGACACAATTTCTCATATTTTTGCGAAGGACATCCCAACTTGATATTCTGAACTCTTTCCATTCTGTGACGAGGATGAGTGCGTCAGCATCGACAGCGGCGTCATATTTGTCCAAACAATACGTCACCTTGTCGCCCAACCGTCTCTTACATTCGTTCATAGCGACAGGGTCATAGACACGAACCTTACAGCCGGCATTTATCAACATGTCGATAATGACGAGAGAAGACGACTCCCTCATATCGTCGGTTTCCGGTTTAAACGACAAACCCCACAATGCTATGGTTTTATCCTTAAGATCGCCATGATAATGCTTGTACAATTTACGGAACAGGACTTTTTTCTGGTCATCGTTGACCTCTTCCACAGCTTTAAGTACACGCATATCATATCCATTCTGTTCTGCAGTCTTTATCAAAGCCTTCACATCCTTAGGGAAGCAGCTGCCTCCGTAGCCGCAGCCGGGATAAAGGAACTTGGCACCTATTCTGGTATCGCTTCCAATGCCTTTACGCACCATATTGACATCAGCGCCGACAAGTTCGCAGAGGTTGGCAATGTCGTTCATGAAACTTATCCTCGTAGCGAGCATGGAATTAGCTGCATATTTTATCATCTCGGCAGACGGTATATCGGTAAATATAAGTCTGTCGTTGACAAGCATGAAAGGTTTGTAAAGACGAGCCATCAGCATCTTGGCCCTATCGCTTTCCACGCCTATCACCACTCTGTCAGGGTGCATGAAGTCATTAACGGCAGCACCCTCTTTGAGGAACTCAGGATTGCTTGCCACATCGAAAGGTATGACAACGCCACGACGGGACAACTCCTTAGATATGGTCTCTTTGACAATTTTATATGTACCTACGGGAACAGTACTTTTAGTGACAAAAACAATATAACGGTTCATGCAACGACCTACTGTCTCAGCCACATTGACGACATAACTGAGGTCAGCGCTGCCGTCTTCATCAGGCGGAGTGCCCACAGCACTGAACACCACCTCGACATCATCGAGTATGGAAGACAAATCAGTAGTAAAACGAAGACGCCCGGCTTTGACGTTTTTCTCCACCAACTCATCGAGACCGGGTTCATAAATAGGCACCTCCCCACGCTTCAACTTCTCAATCTTATCATTATCAATATCAACACAATAAACATTGATACCCATGTCAGAGAAACATGTCCCCGACACAAGACCCACATAACCGGTACCTACTATCGCAATATTCATCACAAAAATTTTTCAAAAATAACGAATTTATTACAATCTTTGTTATAAAAATCAATATTTATTTTTACAAATATTTACAATAATAAGACAATACGATTCCTATCATCAATAAAAAGCATAAAAAGGCACAAAAAAAAGCAACCGTAAACCGATTGCCAACATATCATTACTAATAAATTTTAAAAAACGACATTCAAGAAACAGAATATCATATAACATTATCAGCAACACATCATTTCCAGCCGAAAGGATGTCTGCACAGTGGCAGTTTTGCCAATGGATGATAGTCACCTTTAAGACCTACAGGCCGGCTGTTACGTATTTTATATACTATGTCGATACAGTTGTGAGCCTCAGAGATACGGAATCCTTCGCCTTTAAGGACCATTTCATAGCTCTTGGTATGCAATTCCGTGAATCCTTGACTGAACTCGAATTCCTCACCGTCTATCATGATGCTGCGGAATGTCCTTTTGCCTTCGGCGACAGCTTGAGTAGGCAAAGTGTCGGCGTTGATACTCAAGAAATAACGTACACGAGCCTTCTCAAATGCCAAGAATCCCGCCACTCTGTCATGAGAATACAGATGTACAATACTCTCTTTTACCGGACCAAAGATCCACGACAGCATGTCATAAAAATGGATACCAATATTGGTAGCTATGCCCCCGCTTTTGTTCTCATTACCTTTCCATGAGGCATAATACCAATTGCCGCGCGAAGTGATATAAGTAAGGTCAACATCGTAAATCTTGTCCTTCGGGCCCTCTTCGACTTTCTTTTTAAGAGCAATAATAGAGTCATGCAATCTCAGCTGCAAGATGGTATAAGCCTTTCTCCCGGTTTCTTTCTCGATCTTCTCCAAGGCATCGATATTCCATGGATTCAACACCAAAGGTTTCTCGCATATCACATCGGCACCGAGACGCAAACCATAACGAATATGCGCATCATGCAGATAGTTCGGAGTACAAACTGAGATATAATCTATATTAGTACCACGTTCTTTGAGAAGTGTATTATGACGGTCGAAGAGTTCTTGTTCTGTAAAAAAAGAAGCAGCAGGGAAATAAGAGTCTATCACCCCCACGCTGTCACTCCTATCGTAGGCTGAAACGACATTGTTACCTGTATCTTTTATGGCTTTCAGATGACGTGGCGCTATATAGCCACCAACGCCGATAATAGCAAAGTTTTTCATATTACAACTGTTTGTCATTAAACGAACATATTATTTTTTTAGTCTTAAAAACATGAAAAAACGAGATTTTTTCAGAATGACATCATCATTTCAACATAAATCATCCCGTCTTTATCATTTATAAATTATTGTTATTATTATTTATCTTTTTAAAATAGTATAATAAAAAAAACATTATTCAAATATCATATTAAAGGCACATCATTTCACCGGAACAAGACCGTTATCTTTCAACATATAAGATCTACCACATTGACATGACAGTGAGTCATCGAGACGATTGCCGCATTCGCACACCCAGCCTATGCGACGAGCCGGCACGCCTGCCATGAGAGCGTGGTCGGGAACGTCTTTCGTCACCACGGCGCCGGCAGCGATGAGAGCATTGCGTCCTACATTATGACCGCATATCACGGTACAGTTGGCACCCAATGATGCGCCTTCGTGTATCACCGTTTTGGCATATACACCATGTACGGGAAACTTGGCACGCGGAGCAGTCACATTGGTGAAGACACAACTCGGTCCGCAAAAGACATTATCTTCCAATTCCACACCTTCATAAATAGAGACGTTGTTCTGTACACGCACTCCATTCCCTATCCTGACATTGTTGCCAATGTTGACATTCTGTCCAAAAGAACAGTTCCTGCCAATGCGGCAGCCGCTCTGAATATGACAGAAATGCCATATCTTGCTGCCTTCTCCTATCTCTACATCATCATCAACATACGACGACTCATGAACAAAATAATCTTTCATAACAATATGCGTTTTACTTCTTCAACATCATTAATAAACTTCTCTGTCTCGGTCTTTATCTGTATTATAAAACTGTTGTCTTCCAATCTGCCGTTGACAGCATCTCTCTCTTCCTCATCACGAAAAGTGGCATTACGTATTTCATTATCATAATCTTTCTTACGTGACAGATACACCTGCTCGCATATATCACGTTGTATATCGACAGCCCTGTCCAACACTTCCACAATACAATCCTCTACAGGACGCCCCATCTCCAACGACAACAACAGACAGGCATGATAAAGTTTCTCGACAGGATAATGCCGCCATAACATGTCATAACGGTCATGAATATCATCCCAACTTTTCAGTATCCCATTTTTAATATCACCTCTAAGGTTATCGACATCCTTGGAAGACATCAGTTGTCCGCCAATATTCAACCATTTCTCCTGAGATCTCCGTTTCAAATCTTCGAATAAATCGGCAACCGAGATACGATTCATCTTCAAACAACACACTATATTTTTCGCTGCATAATAAATTATCATGTCGCCATAGGCATGATAAGCCTCATAAGCTTTCAATATACGGACTTTACGATTGCTTTTCTCCACATTATCAGCGAAAATTACAAGACCTTTCACCGTATCCATCTCATCGTCGAGAAGTCTCTTTCCAAGGTCATGCAATGCCTTATCATCATAACTATTGATATCTATACCATTTGCCTTGATATAAGCTTTAGCCGTCCACAATCTCAACAATTCACGGGCAGCAGCGACCTCGTCCATGCTATCAGGTGCATAAGTATCAAACTCAATATTCTGTATCTTGCGTTTACGTTTGTCACGTTTCCGGTATTTTGAAGTATTGCGAGCCATGGCATAAGTATTGTACATCCACCAATAGGCAGGCATTATTTCAAGCTCATCTTTTGCCAAATTATTGTTAACCAAGCTAAATGGCAAAGTAATATTCATCTCGTAAGGATAGTCCGACTTAGACAGAAGAGTAAAGGAAGCGAAAGAAGAAGAATGCTTCACACTTGTACACAAGCCCGGCCAGAATCCGCGTTTTGCCAATATCTCGCCGTCGGCAGCCCTGCTGTTATGGTTGGACCCCAATGTGGCGCCTGCCGCAATGTTGCTCTGACCCATGACACAGGAAGCTATGAGGAACGAATTGTTATGATGCTGTTCATGTGCCGGAAATATCAAGTTGTTCAACACCTCGCAACATGATATAGTAGAGTTGTCGCCCACCACTGTATTGACGACACGTGCCCCGTATTTCAAATTGCAGTTGTCGCCGATGACAAAATTATTGGCTGTCACGCCATACAACACATTACTGCCATATCCTACTATGCCGTTGACGAGTATGGAGTTCTCTCCAATAACAGAAGGCTCTTCCAAAGAAGAGTTGATGGTGGCATTATCTATCCTGCTTGCACCTCTGACATAGCAGTACGAGCCAATCTTCACATCTCTCACCATAGAAGTATTTTTCATGACACACGACTCACCTATCATTCCATAATAGCCGCGACGTTTGTCGAAAGAGTTCTGTGTTATCTCCAACAGTCTGTCCTGCAACGACTTGTCATCAGCATATTTTGCCCACAAATAAGCATCAGCCGTTATCATGCCGTCGAAAGGCAATATCTTCCTGCCACCGCCTTCGTTCATGACTTCGAGCCAAACCCTGCTGTCTTCATTTTCACCATCTTTCACTATGCCATTGCCGAACCTGCAACAGGCAGAAGCGGTCATTTCATTAATATTGAACAAAATACATTTGTCACCTATAATATAATGAGAAACAAGATGAACGTTGTGGATAGAGACAAAATCGCCAATGTCGCAAGAAATGATGTTACTCCCCGTGATACCAACAGGAAGGCGAAGACCGTCATACTGAAGCGCACCTTCATCAACGGCACCTATCCTGACCAAGCCGTAGAAACTGTTGTTTCTGATGAATTTAGGATCAAAGACATCTGTCACCATGACCTCAGACCAGTCAGTGGCAGTATTACCGTTTTCAAGGAGACAATCCACTTCGTCCGGATTAAGATGTCTCCAGCCATGTTCAGGTTTTTTCACATGATTATCACGAAAAAAACACTCGTTTTCGCCTTTCACACGGAATTCTTCATCAATGAAATCCCTGTACAGACTATCATATTTCAGCAGTTCAACTTTTCCCATAGCTTTATAATGTATTATTATCTCCCGGAATACATCTCTTCGTAATAACGTTCATATTCGCCTGTTGTCACATTATTCATCCACTCCTCATTATCGAGATACCATTGCACAGTCTTTTCGAGTCCCTCTTCAAACTGAAGAGAGGGAGTCCAGCCGAGTTCATTTTTAAGTTTGGAAGCGTCGATAGCATAACGCAAGTCATGACCGGCACGGTCTGTGACAAAAGTAATCAGATGGTCCGATGTCCCTGGTTTATTGCCGAGCAGTCTGTCCACCGTCTTGACGATAAGTCTCACGAGGTCAATATTTTTCCATTCATTAAAACCACCTATATTATAAGTCTCAGCAACCCTGCCATTATGGAATATCAAATCAATGGCACTGACATGGTCTTCCACAAAGAGCCAGTCACGCACATTTTCCCCCTTACCATAGACAGGTAAAGGTTTCCCATGACGTATATTATTGACAAACAACGGTATCAATTTTTCAGGAAACTGATAAGGACCATAATTGTTGGAACAGTTCGTCACTATAGTAGGCATATTGTAAGTATCATGAAAAGCCCTGACAAAATGATCCGACGCGGCTTTAGATGCAGAATATGGGCTGTGAGGCTGATATTTGGTTTGTTCGGTAAACAAAGTGCCGTCGAAAGCAAGTGCGCCATAAACCTCATCAGTCGATATGTGATAAAACAGTTTGTTTTCATAACGTTCGGGCAGACTCTCCCAATACATGCGTGCAGAATACAACATGTTGAGAGTGCCGAGCACATTGGTCTTGGCAAAGACGAAAGGGTCTTTGATACTTCTGTCAACATGACTCTCAGCGGCAAGATGTATCACTCCGTCTATGGCATATCTTCTGAAGACAGAGCTGATGGCATCGGCATCGCAAATGTCAGCCTTAACGAAGACATAATTAGATTTGTCTTCAATATCCTTAAGATTAGCGAGATTGCCGGCGTATGTCAGTTTATCTACATTAACAATTCGATAATCAGGATATTTTGTGACAAGATGACGTACAAGATGAGAGCCAATGAAGCCGGCTCCGCCTGTTACCATTATATTTCTTCTGTATTCCATAACACGTAATATTAATTATTAGACTCTTCCAATGTTTTAAGGAGATACATGCCGTATTCGTTTTTACTCATCAACGAGGCGACAGACAGCAGTCTCTCTCTATTAATCCAACCCTTTTTGAAAGCTATGTCTTCGAGACAGGCTATCTTAAGACCAGTACGTTTCTCTATCACCTCCACGAAAGTAGAAGCCTCGGAGAGTGAGTCATGAGTGCCGGTGTCGAGCCAGGCGAAGCCACGACCGAGCAACTGTACCTTGAGCTGTTGGTCTTGAAGGAATCTCTGGTTGACGGAAGTTATCTCCAACTCGCCTCGAGCTGAAGGTTTGACAGTCTTCGCCACATCTATTACCTTATTGGGATAAAAATACAGACCTATGACAGCATAGTTAGACTTGGGATGTTGAGGTTTCTCTATGATAGACAAAACATTGCCATCGTTATCGAACTCCGCCACTCCGTAACGCTGAGGGTCAGCCACCCAATAACCGAATATGGTAGCCTTGTCATCTTGTTCCGCAGCACGTACAGCCTCATGAAGCATGGCAGTGAATCCATTGCCATAAAAGATATTGTCTCCGAGGACGAGACATACGCTATCATCGCCCACAAAGTCTTCTCCTATGAGAAAAGCCTGTGCCAAGCCATCCGGAGAAGGCTGCTCCGCATACTGAAAGCGCAGACCGTAATCGGAACCGTCGCCGAGCAATCTCCGGAATCCCGGCAAATCGTAAGGCGTGGAGATGATGAGAATATCCCTTATCCCTGCCAACATCAAAACCGAGATAGGATAATATATCATAGGCTTGTCATAAATGGGAAGCAACTGCTTGCTGACTCCCTTGGTGATGGGATATAACCGAGTGCCGGAACCACCGGCTAACACTATGCCTTTCATAACTGTACTATTTAAAACCTTATTGATACATACGCTGTCATGCGTAACGACTTCATGACAAAAAACGTATGATATTGCAAACTGCAAATATACTGTTTTTATCTTATCAGTCAATATCGATAATGATTTTTAAGAAGATATGGCTTAGATTACCTTAAAAATCATTCCAAAAATAAAGACTGTCAAAGAAAATAAACAATAGGAATAAATCCAAAAATGCAATTTGACAATTTTTCTCTAAAACTATATAACGACAACGATATAAAACCCACACTTATTTAACATTATTATTAAATATTTTATAATATATAAGAAATAAATGCAAATATTTTTATAAAACAATTTAAAGTTAAAGAAATTTTAACAAAAATTTAAATATATATAACATCAAAAAAGTCTGTACATGAAATTTGATATATATCTGAATAATACATATTTATATTTTAACATATCTGAAAAAGTCTGTACATATTCATGTTACTTAATCTTGTTTATATCGAAATAATCAATCGAAAAAAATATCTGTACAAAATTTTAACATTCAAAATCTACTTTTTTAAAAAATATCTGTACATAAAATTTTATATATATCTGAATTATAAATGTTTATACCTTTAAAGAAACAAAAACATCTGTATATTAAAAAATTTCATCATATAGTTTATATTGAGAAACAATTTTAAGACTTTCAATACAAAATACCATATTTTAAACTATCATCATTCGTAATAAAATATATATCAGTAAATAATTTTTCTTTGCTGTAGAAAGAAAATCAAGAAGTTTAAGAATCAGTCACATAACTAAAATACTATACATGAGCAAAAGGAAATATTTTACCGGATACAGAGTTTTTTTAATTCGACAACTTTTAAAAACAATGTGATCACTGTAGTAATATATCCGTTTTTTATTTTAAGAATAAAATGTAAGAAATGTTGAAAAAACAGGTAAATGTATCCCAAATGTATCCTTAAATCATAGATATGTATCCTGAATGTATCCTTTTTTATTGATGAAATATTATATACATCGACTTGAAAAAATGGTACTGTTACAAAAATCGACTTGAAAATTCGAATAAAATACACCTGAGTTTTACCCTATACAACTTGTTGATGAGAATATATCAATAATTATCCAATATTAAGATTATCAGGTAATAATTTTTTTATATAAAAACGTGGAGATAACACTTGCACGGACTTTGGTGGCTGCAATTTTCTAGTACATGCAAGGCTTCTCCACATATTTTAACACTTCCTCATATCTTATATTATGCAGATATATTTTTCGCCTTTAAAATTGCCACCTTCTCGTCCTTTTCCTCTTTCATCACTTGCCTTCATCACGACAAAGATAATTACTATTTTTATACTTCCAAATGTTTTTTGATTATTTTACATTTATTTTGCAATTATTTTTCTTTACTCTTCTATTTTAAGTTATATTTATTTTTTTCTTTATTTTAAAAAATTAAAATATCTCAAAAGATATCACTTTAATATACAATACGATACTGTCCCAAAAAGTGTGTAAAATTCAAAGTTTAATATTTTTGTAGTAGATAAATTTAAAAAAAAACAAAACATGAATTTTACACAGGAGCAAAGAT